>NZ_VIGC02000046.1 GCF_006569185.2 Litorilinea aerophila
GCCCGCTGCCGGCTGAACCGGCTTCCAGCCGGTTTGGTCCCCGCCAGGCGCAGATTTTAATCTGTGCCGGGGTCCGCCAGGGGATGAATCCCCTGGCTTCGTGTCAACAGACCTGCTGAAGCAGGTTTGCCCGCTGCCGGCTGAACCGGCTTCCAGCCGGTTTGGTCCCCGCCAGGCGCAGATTTTAATCTGTGCCGGGGTCCGCCAGGGGATGAATCCCCTGGCTTCGTGTCAACAGACCTGCTGAAGCAGGTTGGCACGCTGCCGGCTGAACCGGCTTCCAGCCGGTTTGGTCCCCGCCAGGCGCAGATTTTAATCTGTGCCGGGGTCCGCCAGGGGATGAATCCCCTGGCTCTGTAGTAACAAACCTGCTGAAGCAGGTTGGCCCGCTGCCGGCTGAACCGGCTTCCAGCCGTTTGGCCCCTGCCAGGCGCAGATTTCAATCTGTGCCGGGGTCTGTCCGGTATGGAAACCGGACCTGCGGAATCATGGGCGCCATTTTGCAAGACAATTGGTATAACGTACGATCTGGGCAAATTTGTGGTTTTTGCGGCTGTGTCCTGTATCGCGACCCTGTATCGCGCAGATGAACGACCGGATTTCGGACTGAATTCATGCACCCATTGACCTCCCGCTTTGGCCGCTGGCCGGCCTCCCTGTTCCTGGCTCTGATCCTGGTCGCGGGTTTTACCCTGCGCACCTGGAACGTGAATTTCGACCAGGGCATCGGCGCCCATCCCGATGAGCGCAGCACCACCTGTACCTACGCACCGGCCATGCACCTCCCCCAAAGCTGGGACGAGTTTTGGGATCCCAGACGCAGCCCCCTCAATCCCCTCTGGGATCCGGTCCAACAGCAGGTGCGTAAGTTCACCTATGGCCACTTCCCCCTCTACCTGGGCGTGGCCATGGGCCACCTGCTCCACGAGCTGGCGCCGGTGGCTGCTCGCTTGCCCGTGCCCCAGGAAAAGGTAGACTTGATGTTCCGGGCCAACCAGCCCTGCGGCGGCGTGGCGGTGGCGGGTCGCCTGACCATTGCCCTGCTGGACACCTGGACCATCTTCCTCCTCTACCTGCTGGGGCGGCGTCTCTTCTCCACGGGTACGGGCCTGCTGGCCGCCGCCTTTTACGCCTTCACCGCCCAGGCCATCCAACTGAGCCACTTCTTCGCCATGGATCCGGCCAGCACCACCTTCACCGTGCTGGCCGTCCTGGGCGGTGTGGCCGCCATCCAGGAGCGAACCTGGCGAGCCATGGTGCTGACCGGCGTGGCCGCAGGGCTGGCCATTGCCTCCAAGTTCAGTGCCCTGCCGGTGCTGTTGGTGCCGGTGGTGGCGGGCCTGCTGCAGTTGTGGGAGCCGTTCCAGGCCCAGGCTGCCCCCGGGGCGCCCGAGGGATGGGGGCGGGCCCAGTTCCGTGCCCTACTCGGCATCCCCCTGGCCCTGGCCGTGGCCGGGCTGACCTTCTTCGTTACCAGCCCCTACGCCGTGCTGGATTGGCGCAACTTTATCCAGGCCACGCTGGTGGAGCAAGGGCAGATGGTGCGAGGGCTGGCCGACTTTCCTTTCACCCGCCAGTACCGTAACACCACGCCCTACATCTACTTCATCCGCCAGCAGGTCCAGTGGGGCATGGGCTGGCCCCTGGGGCTGCTGGCCCTGGCCGGGACCCTCTACTTCCTGGCCGGGTTCTTCCGCAGCCTTTACCGCATGGCCTCCGCCTGGCTGGTCAGCCGCCTCCACCCCCGCCACGGCCAGTCTCTTCCCACTGGACGCACCCTTTCCACTCAGGAGATGGGCCTGCTGGTGGTGTGGAGCTGGGTGCTGCCCTACTTTGGGCTCACCGGCGCCTTCCTGGCCAAGTTCAACCGCTACATGAGCCCGGTGCTCCCCTTCATGCTCCTCTTCGGCGCCGGTCTGGTCTACGTCCTCGGGCACCGGTGGCCTGTTGACCGGGCACAGGACGCAGCATCAAGGCCTGGGGCCGCCCGCCTGGGCCGGATGGCCGCCGCCCTGCTGGCCGGGGTTGGCCTGGTTGGCGGTCTCTTCTGGTCCCTGGCCTACGTCAACGGCGTCTACAACCACGAACACACCTGGATCACCGCCAGCCGCTGGATCTACCAGAACGTGCCCCGGGGCTCGGTCATCCTCTGGGAGCAATGGGACGACCCCCTCCCCAAGACCATCCCCGGCGAACCGGGTATGGACATGGCCAGCACCGGCCTGCGCAACATCGACTGGGGGCCGTACGAGGAGGACACCGCGGAGAAGTACGCCATCCTCAAACAGAAGCTGCGGGAGGCGGACTACGTGGTCTACAGCTCCAAGCGCATCTACGACAGCGTGGACGAGCTGCCCGAGCGCTACCCCATGACCAACCTCTACTACCAGGCCATGTGGGATGGGCGCCTGGGCTTTGAGCTGGCCCTGGACCTGACCTCGCCGCCCCGGCTCTTTGGCCTGGTCTTCGAGGACCGCCACGCAGACGAGAGCTGGAGCCTCTATGACCATCCCCAGGTGACCATCTTCCGCAAGGTGCGGAACCTGAGCGACGCGGAGTTCGACGCCATCTTCGACCATGTGTGGGAGACGGCCATCCCCTACTACCGGGGGGCGGATTCGCCCCTCAGCCCCTTTTTGAACCTGCTGGGCCTGGGCGCCAGCCCGGAGAGCGCCAACCAGGGGCTGGTGCCCAAGGTGCTGGCCCTGCTGATGGGCGGTGAAACCGGGGCCACCGCTCCGATGCCGGCGGCCCGCCCCAGCCTGATGTTGCCCCAGCCCCTCTCCACCCTGCCGGTGGTGGACAACTACCGCTGGAATCGCCTGGCCAGCGAAGAGCAGGTGTTGGGACCCTGGCTGGCCGTGGCCTTCTGGTGGGCGGTGCTGGCCCTGTTGGGCTGGCTGGCCTGGCCCCTGGCCTTCTACCTCTTTGCGCCCTTTCGGGATCGGGGTTATCTCTTCAGCCGCACCCTGGGCTGGCTGCTGCCGGCCTGGTTCCTCTGGCTGCTGGCCAGCCACGGCCTGGTCTACAACACCGTGCGGGCCGCGTGGGGAAGCGTCCTGCTCCTGGGCCTGGTGGGGGGAGCCGCAGCCTGGAACCAGCGCCAGGCCCTGGCCCGGTTCGTGCGGGAGCGATGGCCCCTGCTCCTCCTGGGGGAAGGGCTCTTTGCCGGGGCCTACCTCTTCTTTGTGCTCATCCGCATGGCCAACCCGGACCTCTGGCAGCCCTGGTTCGGGGGGGAAAAGTTCATGGAGTTCGCCTTCCTCAACGGCATCCTGCGCAGTCCCACCTTTCCGCCCGTGGACCCCCACTTTGCCGGCGGCTACATCAACTACTACTACTTCGGCCTCTACCTGGCCGCGTACCTGATCAAGCTCACGGGCATCTATGCGGAGGTGGCCTTCAACCTGGTCATCCCCACCCTCTTCGCGCTGACGGTGGTCAACGCCTTTGCCGTGGCCTACAGCGCCTGGGGCTTCGCACGGGGAGGGCGCCCGCCGGCCTCCCTCCGCTGGCAGGAGGGCGCGGCCGCGTCCCTGCTGGCGCCCCTCTTCATCGCCCTGTTGGGCAACCTGGACGGCTTCGCCCAGGTGCTGCGCCGGCTGGCCGACGGCAGCCCGGTCCACTTCCAGAGCGCCTTCCCCGGGCTGGAGACCCTGGTGGGCGCGCTGGTGGGCCTGGTGGGCGTGTTGCGGGGGACCCACAGCCTGGGCAGCTACGACTTCTGGGCGCCCAGCCGGGTCATTCCCTTTACCATCAACGAGTTCCCGTACTGGAGCTTCCTCTTCGCGGACCTCCACCCCCACCTGATCGGCATTCCCTTTGCCGTCCTCTTCCTGGGGCTGATCCTGCTGCTGTTGCGCCTGCCGGAGCTGCCCCTCTGGCGTCCGGCCTATGGCGTCCGGCTGCTGGCCCTCTTCGCCCTGATGCTGGGCACCCTGGCCAGCGTGAACCTGTGGGAGCTCCCCACCTACCTGCTGCTGGGGGTGCTGGCCCTGGCGGTGAGCCAGTATCGGGTCTGGGGACGGATACGCTGGGGGCTCACAGGGGCCCTGGCCGTCTTTTACCTGGCGGGCGCGTACCTCTCCTTCCGGCCCTTCTTCGCCCACTACGTCAACGTGGGCGCGTCGGGCATTGGCCTGGTGCGGGCGGGGGATGACCTGGGTACGTGGCTGCTCATCTGGGGCTTCCTGGGCTTTGTGGTGGTGAGCTGGCTCTTCTGGCGCCTGTGCCAGCCCCCCGCGGCCCCTGGCCTGGGCCTGGAGCGGCTCCTGGGCATGGTCTGCCGGCGCTACGACCGGTTGCCCCGGCTGGTCTACCTGCACCGGCTGCTGGTGACCCGCCCAACCCTGGGCTACCTGCTGGGGGTGAATCTGCTGCCGGCGACCCTGGTGGCCACTGTACTGACCCTGGCCTGGGGGCGGACGGTGCTGGCCCTCTGCCTGGCGCTGCTGGGGCCGGCCTTTCTGCTGCTGTGGCAGCGGGCCCGGTGTCGGGTGGGGCGCGGTCTCCAGGTCCCGGCCGTCGGCCAGGTAGCCCCTCGCCCAGGCGATCTCCCGGCCTGGGGAAGCGCGGCGGACGCCTTCGTGGCCCTGTTGACGGTAGTGGGGCTGGCCATCCTGGCCGGTACCCAGGTGGTCTACCTGAAGGACTTCCTGCAGGGGGGCGACTGGTACCGGATGAACACCCTGTTCAAGTTCTTCAACCAGGTGTGGGTCCTGTGGGGGATGGCCGCCGCGGTGGCGGTGCCCTGGTTGTGGCGGCGGAATCTGCCCTCGTGGCCGGCTCGGCTGGTCCCGCTGCCCTTCTGGTGGCGCGGGGTTTTCGGGCTCCTGTTGGCGGCAAGCCTGACCTTTCTCGTCCTGGGCACGCCGGCCCGGCTGGCCCAGCGCATGGTGGGCTGGCGGCCGCCCTTCGGCACCCTGAACGGCATGGCCTACATGCAGCAGGGCACCTACACCTGGCCGGACGAAAACCACGTCATCGAACTGCGACATGACTGGGATGCCATCCGCTGGCTGTTGGCGCACGTGCGGGGCAACCTGGTGATTGTGGAATCTTCAGAAGTAGACTACTATCGGGCCGGGGGAACCCGGGTGGCCAGTATGACCGGCCTCAGTGGCCTGCGGGGCATGCACGAGTCGGAGCAGCGCTTCGACGAGCCCCTGGGCTATCGGGATGGCCTGCACCGGGAGTTCTGGCAGACGTCGGACCTGGCGCGCCTCCAGGCCATCATCGACGAGTTGGAGATCGCCCTGATCTACGTGGGGCCGCTGGAGCGCCAGCAGCATCCCGACGCCCCGGCCAGGCTGGAGGCGCTGGCCGGCCAGGGGCGGCTGCAGGTGCTCTATCAGAACGAAGGCGTGACCATCTACGCGGTGCCGGGCGCCCTGGCCCGCACCGACCGCGGGGTTTACGTGCCGGTGCCGCGCGGTGGGTAGGTCCGGTCTCCTGGCCGGACGGGGGTGCCCGGATAGCCTGCACGCCTGTCACCCAGGGATGGGTGACCTGCGGAGTGGGGAGCCCGCCGTAGGTCCGGTCTCCTGGCCGGACGGGGGTACCCGGGTTGTCTGCACCCCTGTCACCCAGGGATGGGTGACCTGCGGAGTGGGGAGTCCACCGTAGGTCCGGTCTCCTGGCCGGACGGGGGTGCCCGGGTAGCCTGCACGCCTGTCACCCAGGGATGGGTGACCTGCGGAGTGGGGAGTCCACCGTAGGTCCGGTCTCCTGGCCGGACGGGGGTACCCGGGTTGTCTGCACCCCTGTCACCCAGGGATGGGTGACCTACAGATGACGTACGAGCTACACCCATGATGCACCGGGATCCATTGGAGCCATCATGTTTCTCACTCTTCTCGCCTGGTACCTGGTGATCCAACTCATTGCCCTGGCTGCCTGGCCCCTTGCCCGGGGGCTGTTCGCCGCCCTGCCCGACCAGGGCTGGACCCTGGCCAAGGCCCTGGGCATCCTGCTGATGGGCGTGCTTTTCTGGCTGGGCTACAGCTATGGCCTGGTGGCCAACGAGCGGGGCGGTGCCTGGCTGGCCCTGCTGACCGTGGCGGGCATCAGCGGGGCCGTGGGGTGGCGTCAATGGCGGGCCCTGCCTGCCTGGTTGGCGGATCCGGTGCGCCGGCGATACGTGGGGACGGCGGAGGCCCTCTTTGCCCTGGCCTTCCTGGCGTGGGCGGTGGTGCGCATGTACGACCCGGCGGCCAACCACACCGAACAGCCCATGGACCTCATGTTCCTGAACAGCATCTGGGCCAGCGCCACCTATCCACCCCAGGACGCCTGGCTGGCGGGCTACGCCATCAGCTACTATTACCTGGGCTACTGGCTGTTGGCGGCCCTGGCTCGGCTGGCCGGTGGGCTTTCCCTGTTGGGCGTGCCGGCCGTGGCCTACAACGTGGGCCAGGCTGCCTGGTTTGGGCTGCTCTTGCTGGGCAGCTTCGGCGTGGCCGCCAATCTATTGGCCACATCCGGGGGAGGGCAGGAGAGCGGGGACGGTGGACTGGGCTCTGGCCGGGTGTTGGGCGGCGGGCTGCTGGCCGCGGTGGCGGTGGGCGTGACGGGCAACCTGCAGGGGGTGTTGGAATGGCTCTACGCCAACGGCCTGTTGGGCGACGGCGTGGCCCGCTGGTTCCAGGTCCACAACTTCCCGGCCAATGCCGCGGTGACCGGCCGCTGGTACATCGGCTTCGACTGGTGGTGGTGGCGCAGCGCCCGGGTCTTGCAGGATCTCTCCCTGACCGGTGAGCACGTGGAGGTGATCGACGAGTTCCCATTCTTCAGCTACCTGCTGGGCGACAACCATCCCCACGTGCTGGCCATGCCCTTTGTGCTGCTGGCCATCGGGCTGGCCCTGGCCCTGCTCCTGGGCCCGGCCCGGCTGGCTGCGGTACGCCCGGCGTCCCCAGGCTGGGGCGCCCCGCTGGTGGGTCTCTTTCCCCTGGGCGGGTTGGGGCTGGCGGTGACGGTGCTGGCCGTGGGCGCGCTGCTCTTCCTCAACACGTGGGATTTCCCACCCTACTGGCTGCTGCTGGTGGCAGTCATCTTTGTGGCAGCCCGGAGGCCGACTGGGGAGCCCGAGGCCGGGCCGGGCCAGGCCTTCTTTTGGGCTGCCGTGGCCGGTGTGCTGCTGGTGGTAGGCGCCGGCCTCCTCTACCTGCCCTACTTTCTGACGGCCCAGAGCCAGGCGAGTGGCGTTGCGCCCAACCTGCTCCATCCCACCCGGCTGCGCCAGTTTCTGCTCATGTTTGGGGGCTTCCTGCCGGCTGTGGCGGCCTTGCTGATGATCTGCTGGCGGGAACGGCCGCCTGACCGGCAGCGGTTCTTCTTGAGCCTGGCGGCCATCCTGGGCTTGCCCGTCCTCTGGCTGCTCCTCTTCACCGGGCTGGTGGCCGGCGGTGCCTTTCCCATGGCCGGGGAGCTGCCGCCTGGGGCCGAGAGTTTCGTGCCCTTCATCGTGGCCCGCTGGAGCAGCCGCCCCTGGACCTACCTGCTGGTGGGCACTCTGCTGGCCGTTGCCCTGGCCCTCATCTGGGAGCGGCTGATGGACGACCGCCCGGCAGGTGACCCCGCCCGGCTTTTCGTCCTGCTCCTGACCGCGCTGGGCCTGGCCCTGGTCTATGCCCCCGAGTTCCTCTACCTGCGGGACTATTTCGGCACCCGCATGAACACCGTCTTCAAGTTTTACTACCAGGGCTGGCTACTCCTGGCCCTCAGCAGCGCTTACGGCGTGGCCGTGCTCCTGGGCAACCGGGGGCGGTCCGGTTCGGCCGGGTGGAGCCCCGCGCCTGTGGCTGCCCTGGCTACGCTTTTGCTGATTTGTGCCGGTTTGATCTATCCTGTAGCCGGTGTGTACAGCAAGACCGGGGGCTTTCAGGCGGCTCAGCCGACCCTGGATGCCGGCGCCTATCTGGCCCAGGCGGCCCCCGCGGAATACGCCGCGGCGGCATGGGTCCGGGCCAATACCCCGGCCGATGCCCTGGTGTTGGAAGCCAAGGGGGCCAGCTATCGGGCCGACTTCAACCGCATCAGCACCCTCACGGGGCGGCCCACCTTGCTGGGCTGGGATTTCCACGAGGTGCAGTGGCGGGGCGAAGCCTACGGCGCCATGGCCCGGGGACGTCCCGAGGTGCTGGAGCTGATCTACCGCACGGGGACGGCCCAGCAGATCCGAGAGGCCCTGGATCGCTGGCAGATCGACTACGTCTACGTGGGGCCGGCGGAGCGGAGCACCTACCAGATCACCCCGCGGGACGAGGCACGCCTGTCCGCGGTGATGGACCTGGTCTTCGAGCAGGGCGACGTGCGCATCTACCAGCGCCGGAGCCCGACCCAGCGACTGGTCCACTGACACTTGGCGAAGCGCAGCTACGAGCTGCGCCTGTGGGGATGCGCGGATCCCGTCAGGGGGCTCCGTGTTCGTCTGTGAGATCTGTGGCTCTGCGGCAAAAAGGTCAAATTCAGCGGTTCACGATTTCGACGCGGGGTCGGCATCCTCAGATGCCGACCCAGGCGGGACAGCGCCGCATCTGAGGATGCTCACTCCACAAATGGGCAACAATCGTGAAGTACTGAAATTAGGACGCTAACCGATGCAGATGAACGCTGATTCGGGTTACTCTCTCCTGCGTTTCTTTGCGCCTTTGCGCCCTCTGCGCCTTTGCGTTGAAAAAGGCCCTTTTTGCAGGGGAGTCATCTTTGAGTCCTGACGCACGATGCAACAGCAAGCGACCGTGTCCGTACCCATAGCGCGAGGTGAAGGGGCCGCCAGGGCGCTCCGGCTGCTCACCGTGGAGCAGGGAGCCTTTGGCGTCTGCCTGTTGGTGGCGCTGGGCCTGCGCCTGGCCGGGCTGAGCCTGCTGCCCCTGACGCCCCTGGAGGCGGCCAACGCCTGGCCAGCCTGGCTGACAGCGGCCGCGCCCGCCGGGTTGACCGGGGAGATGCTGGCTCCCCTGTGGCCGGCCAGCCCCCTCCTCCACACCCTGCAGGCGGCTCTCTTCTGGCTGGCGGGGGGAAGTGACGCCCAGGCCCGCGGGTGGCCGGCCCTGGCCGGTGCCGGCCTGGTGCTGGTCCTGTGGCCCCTGCGCCCGTTGCTGAACCGTCGGGCACCTGTTGCGCTGGTGGCCGCTTTGTGGGTGGCCATCGATCCCTGGCTGGTCGCCCTGAGCCGCCTGGCCGACGGCGCTCTGTTGAGCCTGACCCTGGCCATGCTGGTGCTGGCGGGCATCTACCGCCTGGCCGAAGGCCCGGATAGCCAGCGGCGGGCCTGGCTGTGGGGGACCGGTGTGGCCGCCGGCCTGTTGCTGGTCAGCGGGCCCCTGGCCTGGTGCTTTGTGCCCGTGATCGTCGCCTGGGTCTGGCTGAACCGGCAGGTCTGGGCGCGCCCCATCCCGGTGGCCAGGGTGGCCGGGTCGGCCGGGGTAGCGGGCGTGCTGGCGGCCACCGGCTGGCTGGCCTGGCCCCAGGGCCTGCAGATGCTCGGCCGAAGCCTGACGGCCTGGTTCGGCCTGTGGACTGGGGCCGGGTTGGTACCCTGGGAGGCCGCCAGCTATCCCGTCGCGTGGCTGCCAGTTCGTCTCCTGGCCGATCAGCCTCTGCTGCTTCTGGCCGGGGTGGCCGGCCTGCTGGGCCTGACTCTGGATTTTTCCTCGGCCCCGGGGAGTGCGGCCCGGGCCTGGCCCCGCTTTCTCTGGCTCTGGCTCCTGTGGGCCACCTTCCTGTGGCTGTTGCCGGGGCGCCATCCGCTGTTGCTGGCTGTCTGGGCGCCGCCCCTGCTGCTGGCCGGCGCCCATGGCCTGGCCGCCCTGGTGGAAGGCGTCCCCCGCGACCTGGACTGGCGGGAGGCGTGGGTGGTCCTGGGGACGCTGGCGGTATTGGCCGTCTCGGGTCTCTTTTGGTGGGTCGCCCTGACCTTTGGCCGGGAGTTCGAGCCGGTCATGGCCCAGGCCACCCTGGCCATCGCCCTCTTGACCGTGTTGGTGCTGGTGGCCTACGGCGTGTGGACCGACCCGCGCCATGCCCGGTGGCTGGCCGCGGCCTTCGTCTGCACCCTGCTGCTCTGTTGGACCGTGGCCGCGACCTGGCACCTGGGCTACCGGGAGCGCCTGGGCACCCTGGACGGCTTCCTGGCCACCGTCTCCCACGCCGATCTGCGCCAGCTGGTGGCGGATGTGGAGACCATCAGCGCGCAGCGGACGGGCCACGCCCACGATCTGCCCGTGCTGCTCCAGGTGAGCCGGCGGCAGGCGACGCCCCAAGGGGAAGCCCGGGCCGATTTCCTGCCGCTTCTGGGCTGGTATCTGCGGGAGATGCGCAACCTGAGCTGGCGAGAGCTGGCGGGTCCGGGGAGCTTTCTGGACGCCGCCGTGGCCGCGGGGGAGCCCCTGCCCCTGGTCATCACCGGCACCACAGGATGGGAGCCCGGCAGCAGCGATCTGGCAGGCGCGGGGGGGCTGGAATATGTGGGCAGCCGCTACACCCTGACCGTGACCTGGCTGCCCACGGAGTTGCTGGCTACGCCGGTGGAGGCCCCAGGCGCCGATCCGGCGGGCGGGTGGCTGGGCCTGCGGGCCCGTTGGCGTGAACAGATTCAGCCCTTCCTGCGTTGGATGCTCTACCGGATGGTGCCGCCCGGTGGGGGCCTTCCTGGCGCGCGGGAGGGGGTGATCTTGTGGGCAACCCGGGAATGACAGGAGAGGGAATCGGTCTATGAGCGAGCAGGTTGAGGAACGGGGTAGCCTCCAGGAGGCTGCCGGGCAGCCGGCCCGGACGCAGGAAGAGCCGCAGGTGGAGGCGCAAGCAGAGGCAGGCCCAGTTGGTGGCCCTTCCTGGCTGGAGCGTCCGCTGGCCACCCTTTGGGGCTGGAGCTGGGAGGGGGTGGCGTGGGCGGTCCTGCTGGCTGTCTCGGCCGTGGCCCGCTTTTATCAGCTAGGCGTGCGGGCCATGAGCCACGACGAGAGCCTCCACGCCCTCTACTCCTACTACCTCTACAATTCGGGCAACTATGAGCACAACCCCATGATGCATGGGCCATTGCTCTTCCATCTCAACGCCCTGGTCTACTTCCTCTTCGGCGACAACGATGCCACGGCCCGGCTGATGCCTGCGCTGGCGGGGATCGGCGTGGTGTGGATGGCCTGGTGGTTCCGACCCTACCTGGGGCGGGTGGGCGCGCTGGCCACCGGCGTGCTCCTCTCCCTCAGCCCCAGCCTCCTCTTCCACAGCCGGTACATCCGCAACGATATCTACATCGCCCTTTTCACCCTCATCTGGATCTACGGCGCCTTCCGCTACCTGGATGCCACCACCCGGTCCCAACGTAACCGCTGGCTCACGGTCATGGTGCTGGGAATGCTCCTGGGCTTCATCACCAAGGAAAACCACTTCATGACCGGCGCCATCATCGGCGCGTTCTTTGTGGGCCTGGCCCTGTGGCAGGTGATCGACTACCGCCTCTTCTACGTGGCCGCGCCGGCCCTCCTGGGGGGGAGCGTCTGGTTTTTCTTCCATGCCTGGGCCCTGGAGCTCAGCAAGCAGGCCCGGAGCCTGGCCAACACCGCGGCCCAGCAGAGCCAGCAGCTCACCCTGCAGAGCGAACAGATGGACCGGCTGGGGCTCATCGGTCTGGGCCTGGGTGGCCTGGTGGCCCTGGGTTTCCTGCTCTTTGCCATGCGCCGGGAGCAGTGGCAGCAGCTGCGTCACAACCCTGTGGCCGACCTGGCCGTGGTCATGTTGACCCTGGTGTTGCCCTTCACCTCGCCCTTCCTCTACCTGATCGGCGGCTGGGAGCCCATCGACTGGAGCCGGCTGCCCGCCAGCCTGACCGGCCCCATCCTGGCCCGCTATGCGGTGCTGGTGGTGGTGGTCACCGTCCTGGCCTTTGCCGTGGCCTATTTCTGGTTCGCCCTGCGGAAGCCCGGCGGGGACGGGGTAAAGGGAGTCTGGAGTCCAGAGTCCGAAGTCCGGAGTTCGAAGTCCGAAGTCCGGCGGAGTGAAGACTCCGGACTCCGGACTTCGGACTCTCCACCGGAGGATGGGCCGCCCCTCTTGGGCTTTGGCGACTGGCTGCGCGTCATGGGGCTCTTCTGGATCGTGGCCATCCTCTTCTTCACCACCTTCCTGACCAACACCCGCAACGGCCTGGCCACGGGCCTGGTGGGGAGCCTGGGCTACTGGCTGGCCCAGCAGGAGGTGCAGCGGGGCAGCCAGCCCTGGTACTACTACATCATGCTGGGCTGGCTCTATGAATTTCTGCCTATCATCCTGGCCGGCGGCGGCATGGTCACCGTGTTGCTTCGGCTTTGGCGGGGCAAGCGGTGGGATCCCCTGCCGGCGTGGCCGTTCCCAGGGGGGGCTCCTGGGGACGGGTCGGCCGCGGGGGCATCGGCGCCTTCTGGCAACGGCCGGGAAGCGATGACGGCCATTGCTCCAGGTCTGGCCGAGCGGTCCAGGCTACACCGGATCTACTTCGTGGTCTTTTGCTGCTGGTGGGTGGTGGCGGCCTGGGCAGCCTACACCATCGCCGGGGAGAAGATGCCCTGGCTGCTCACCCACATCGCTCTGCCCATGTGTGTCCTGGGCGGCTGGTGGCTGGGCCGCCTGATCCAGCAGCTGGACTGGCAGGCTGTGCCCGGCGGGCTTCCGCGTGTTCGGGCCGGCTGGCTGGTGGGCGCCACCCCGGCCCTGATCTTCGTCCTCTTCACCCTGGCCACCAGCCGGCCCTCCCTGGACCGATCCCTGGTGGCCCTGGGGGAGACCGTGCGCTGGCTGCTGGCCCTGGGGCTGGGTGCAGGGCTCGTGTACTGGATCTTGGGCTCGGTTCGGGCCATCGGCATACGTCCGGCGGCGCGGCTGATGGGGCTGGGCTTCGTGGGCCTGCTCTTCCTGCTGACCGTGCGCTTTTCCTACATGCTGACTTACGTCAACTATGACCTGGTCACCGAGTACCTGGTCTATGCCCACGGCTCGCCGGGCATCAAGCAGGCCCTGCGGGAGATCGACCTGATCAGCCAGCGGACGGTGGGCGACCGCAACATCACCGTGGCCTACGACGACGACAGCTCCTGGCCCTTGAGCTGGTACATGCGCCTCTATCCCAACAGCCGCTTCTATGGCAGCAACCCCACCAGCGACGCCATGAACGCGCCGGTGGTCATCGTCGGCCCCAAGAACCTGGAGAAGGTCGCGCCCTACGTGGAGCGGGACTACGTGCGCCGCACCTACCAGCTGGTCTGGTGGCCGGACCAGGGGTACTTTGGCTTTACCTGGCAGCGCTTCCTGAACACCATCACCGACCGGGAGAAGATGAAGCGGATCTTCGACATCGTCTTCTACCGGCGTTTTGCCGACGACGCCAACCCTGGCAAGCCCCGGCCCCTCAGCCAGTGGCCCAACCGCCACGACTTCTACATGTACGTGCGGCGGGACATTGCCGCCAGCATCTGGGACCTGAGCGTGGTGCCGGTGACGGACCGGCGCAGCGAGATGGAGGCCCTGCTGGCCGAGCGGGAGGTGGATCTCTCGGCCACGGCCGTCTACGCCGACGTCTACGGCGGTCAACCCCTGTTGCAACCCCGGGCCCTGGCCGTGGGCCCCAACGGCGAACGGGTCATCGCGGACACGGGCAACCATCGCATCGTGGTGCTGGACGCCGGGGGCGCCTTCGTGCGGGCCTTTGGCAGCCTCTGCCGCCTTTCCGAGGGCGCTGCGGGCGGCTGTGTGGATCCGGATGGCGACGGCCCCCTGGCTCTGGGCGACGGCCAGTTCTACGAGCCCTGGGGCGTGGCCGTGGGCAGCGACGGGACCCTCTTTGTGGCCGATACCTGGAACGGCCGCATCCAGGCCTTCGACCCGGAGGGCAACTTTATCCGCAAGTGGGGGCTCTTCAACACCACCAACGGCGAACTGGGTGACCCCTATGCCCTGTTTGGCCCCCGGGGTGTGGCCGTCAACATGGCCGGCAACCTGCTGGTCAGCGATACGGGCAACAAGCGCATCCTGGAATTCACCCCCACGGGCGAGCTGGTGCGCCAGGTGGGCGGCGGCGGCGCCGTCCTGGGCCGCTTCGAGGAGCCGGTGGGCGTGGCCGTGGACCCCCGGGACGGCAGCGTCTACGTGGCCGATGCCTGGAACCGGCGCATCCAGAAGCTGGACGCGGCCCTCCAGCCCCTGGCCGAATGGGAGGTGCCCGGCTGGGAGAGCCAGCAGATCTACCACAAGCCCTACATCGCCGTGGCCGGCAACGGCGATGTCTATATCACCGATCCGGAGAACTACCGGGTCATTGTCTATAACACCGCCGGTGGGATCCAGGCCGTCTTCGGCGACTATGGCGTGGAGCTCAACCGCTTTGGCCTGCCCAACGGCATCGCCTACGACCCAGGCCAGAACCAGATCCTGGTGGCGGACGCGGACAACAATCGGGTGCTGGTCTTTCCGGCGTTGGGGCAGTGAGGGGGATGGGTAATTGGGTGATTGGGTAATTGGGGGACAAGGTGATCTGATGAGAGGATGATAAAATCACGAATCACCCAATCCCCCGGTTACCTGATCACCCAGTCAGGGACGTGGCAGAATGGGAAACGGGTTGGCTTTGCTGACTGACGCGGCCGTGGCGGGGCAGGGTGTGCCGCGAATCCGTCGCCTGCTGCTGGGCCTGGCGGCCGTGGGCCTGGCCCTGTGGGCCCAGCAGCGGCTGACCGCGGGCAACCTGGTGGATGCGGGCGTGCTGTACGCCGCGGCCGGGTTCCTGTTCGTCACCGCCATTCCCCTGCCCCGGTGGCCTGCCGGGCTCCCGTTGACCGCGGCCAGCACGCCCATGGCATTCTCCTTCCGCCAGTGGGCCGTGCTGGCCCTGGCGGTGTTGATGTCCCTGCTGAGCCTTGCCACCCTGGATTTCTACCGCCCCGCGCCGGTGGCCTGGCTGCTTCACGGCGCCAGCATCGGCCTCTGTCTGGCCCCTTTCCTGGACTGGCGCCGTCTCCACCCCCGGCGCTGGCCCTGGCATGAACTGCTCTCCCCCCATGGGGCGCTGCTGCTGGCCGTGCTGGGTGTGGCCCTCTTTATGCGCCTCTACCGCTTCCAGAACTGGCCCTTTGGCACCTGGTTCGACGAGGCGGAAGCCGGGCTGCAGGCCCTGCGCATCCTGGAGGATCCCAACTACCGCCCCCTCTTTGTGGACTCCATCAACGTCACCTCCCACTATCTCCACCTGGTGGCCCTTTCCTTCCAGCTCTTCGGCGTCAGCACCCAGTCCATCCGCCTGGTCAGTGTGGCCATGGGCCTGGGCACGGTGGTGGCCGGCTACCTGGTGGGCCGGGAGCTCTTCGGCCGTTCCATGGGGCTGGTGCTGGCTTTCCTGCTGGCCGTCTCCCGCTGGGATGTCACCTTCAGCCGCATCGGCATGTACAACGCCAGCACGCCCCTCTTTTCCCTGCTGACTTTCGCCTTTTTTCTGCGGGGCTTGCGCCGGCGAAGCCTCTGGGACTTTGCCCTGGCCGGGGTGTGGCTGGGGCTGGGCCTCTGGTTCTACCCGGCCTTCCAGCTCTTCGTGGCGGCCCTGGCTTTGCTGATCCTCCTCCTTTCCCTGACGGGTGAACCGGCCCGGGGTCGTCGCTGGCCCCGGTGGGTCAGCCAGTGGCTGCAGAGCTACTGGCGGGGGCTGTTGACCCTGGCCCTGGCCGCCCTGCTGGTGGTGGCCCCCCTGGCTCGCTTCGTCTACCAGGATCCCGACACCTACTTTCGCCGCGCCCGTACCACCGCACTCTTTGAGAATGTGGCGCCCGAAGCCCGCCTGCCCGCCCTCTGGAGCAACATGCGCAAGCATCTGCTCATGTTCCACTACCGGGGCGACCCCAATGGCCGCCACAACCTGCCCGGCGCGCCCATGCTGGACCCCTACAGCGCCGCGCTGATGCTTTTGGGGCTGGCCCTGGCCGTGGTGGGGTGCCGCCGGGGTGGGGTGGCGGGCGCCCTGGCCCTCTTCCTGCCCCTGTGGCTCCTCACCGGGCTGTTGGGCGGTATCCTCTCCCTGGACTTTGAAGCGCCCCAGTCCCTGCGCTCCATCGGCGCGTTGCCGCCGGCCTACATCCTGGCTGCCCTGCCCCTGGCCGCCCTGGCCCAGGAGTGGCGCCGGGTGGGCGAGCCCTACCTGCCCGGCGCCCTGAACTGGCCCCTGGGCCTGCTGCTGGCAGCCGTGGGCTTCAGCAACTTCCACACCTACTTCTTCCTGCAGGCCGGCAATTTTGCCAGCTGGAACGCCTATTCCACGCCCGAGACCATCGCGGCCCAGATCCTGAACCAGGCCACGCCGGGGACCGAGGCCTATGTCATCTCCCTGTTCCAGGGCCACCCGACCCTGCGCTTTTTGACTCGGCCCGAGGTGCAGGGCAGCCGCCTTGTCGCCTCCCTGGGGGAGGCGGTCGCCGTCCGCAAGCTGGAGACCAACGACCAGCTTCCCATCCAGACGCCTGCGGATCATCC
Organism: Litorilinea aerophila; assembly: GCF_006569185.2. NCBI lineage: Bacteria > Bacillati > Chloroflexota > Caldilineae > Caldilineales > Caldilineaceae > Litorilinea > Litorilinea aerophila. Next base: position 16,489 of record NZ_VIGC02000046.1, read on the forward strand.
GGTGCTCCTCATCCTGGACGCGGACCGCCAGGCCCTTTTCGACGAGGCCCGCCGCCTCTATCCCCAGGCCCAGTTTCGGGAGCACCGGCCGCCTTTTGGTGGCCCCACGGTGGTCTACGAGGTGCAGCTCACACCCCAGGACCTGGCCAGCATTCAGGGGCTGACGGGCCGCTATTACCGGGGCACCGACTGGCAGGGTGAGCCGGTGCTGGAGCGGCAGGACAGCCAGCTCCACTTCGACTGGCGCCCCGCGCCGCAGGGGAGCCCCCCCCTGGATGGTCCCTTCAGCGTGGAATGGGAGGGGGTGCTGCGGGTGGACACCTATGGCCCCCACCGCTTCTTCCTCCAGGCCCCGGGCCATGCCGAGCTCTACATCGGCGAAGCGCGGATCCTCGCCGGGGAGGGAAACCTGGCCGGCGGCGTGGTGCTGGCCCAGGGCAACCACGCCCTGCGGGTCCGGGCCGTGGGCGCGGCCGGGTCCTTCAGCCTCTCCTGGCAGACCCCCACCCGGGGCCCGGAGATCATCCCGCCCTGGTCCCTCTATGTGCCGCCGGTCACCAGCAACGGCCTGCTGGGGCGCTACTTCCCCAACGGCCAGTGGCAGCCGCCCGAAGCCCTGGCCCAGATCGACCCCAGACTCCAGCTCTATTTCCACAATCCGGTCCTGCCTCGACCCTACACCGTGGAGTGGACCGGCAAGATCGCCATTCCGGCATCGGGGCCCTACGTCTTCGGGCTGGAATCCATCGACGAGTCCGTCCTCTACATCGACGGCCAGGAGGTCACCAGCAGCCTGCGCCGCAACGAATATCAGGAGGGGCTCATCCAGCTGGAGGCCGGCCTGCACGATATCCGCATCCGCTATGCCGACCGGACCGACCACACCCACATCAACCTCTACTGGCAGCCGCCTACACCGACGGGTACGGATTCCACTGCGCAGGGGCCGTCCCGGCGGCGTCAGATTGTTCCCCCGGCGGTCCTCTTCCCGCCCCAGGCCAGCTACGACCGGGTGGAGCTCCCCGCGCTAAGCCAGTTCATCTTTGACCAGGGCGCGCCCGGCCTCCCGCAGTTGCCCAGCCTGGCCGTCCCCCGGCTCAGTGGCCAGCTGCGGGTGGTGGCTACAGGGCTGGCGGCGCCCCGGGGGATCGGGGTGGAGCCCCTCCCGGAGACAGAATCCCGCCAGGAACCGGCTGGCCCAGGCCGGATCTACGTGGCCGAAGGGGGCAGCCCGGGCCAGCCGCCAGCCCTGCGCATCCTCTCCCCCGATGGCGAGACCCTGGCCCTGGTTACCGAGGGCGCAGAGCCCCTGGTGGAGCCGGCGGACGTGGCCGTGGATGCCGCGGGCCAGGTCTACCTGCTGGATGCCGGCCGGGGGGCGCTGGACGTCTTCGGGCCGGACGGCACCTACCTGCGCACCCTGCCCGTGGAGGCCAGCCTGCTGAACCGCTCCCGCGGGCTGACCGTGGATGCCGCCGGCCGAATTTGGGTGGCCAACACGCCGGGAGCGCGTCTGGTGGTGCTGGACGACCAGGGCAACGTGCTGGCCCTGGTGCCGGTCTGGCCGGATCCGGCTGGCCCCGACGCCCAGCCGGTGGATGTGGCCGTGGGCAACCACCAGGATCTGCTGGTCACCGATGTGGGACTGCACAAGCTGATTCGCCTGGGTGCCGCCGTGGGTGAGGGGAGCGAGGGCCTGCCACCCCTGGGAGTGCGGCGGCTCATGGCCTGGGACCGGCCACCGGCCAACAGCCTGGATGGTCCCCACCTGGCGGCCACGTCCGAAGCTTTCTACCGGACCGACCCGGAGGGAGGACGGGTGGAGAAGCTGGGTCCAGACGGCGAGTTGGTGGGCGTCTGGCAGCTGGCAGAGCTGCCCGGTGCGGCCGACCTGACCGGAGGCCGGCCGGTCAAGCCGGTGGGCATCGCGGCGGACCCGTCCGGCCGCCTCTGGATCGCCGACAGCGAGGGTGGACATGTGTTGCTCCTGGCGCCGACGCCGTAATCGCCGGCGGTTCCGCCTCCGCCGCGCCTGGCTGCCGGCCATGGTGGCCGCGGCCCTCTGGGCCGGATGCTGGCTGCCCGGGTCCCGGGTGCTGGGCGCCCCGGGGGCCGCGCCTTTGCCCCAGGTCATCATCGTCTCGCCCGAGGACATCACCACCCCCACGCCCACGCCGCCCCCTGTGAGCGCCACCCCTGCCCCCACCAGCTCCCTGGTCGACGAGGGCCAGGCGGGTGTCTACGTGGTGCGGCCGGGCGACACTCTCTGGTCGGTGGCCCTGGAGATCGGCGTGGATTTGGCTGAGGTTCCCTGTGCAGTGGGCCCCCACTTTGACCCGGCCCAGCCCCTGGTCATCGGCGACATGTTGCATGTGCCGCCGCCGGGCTTCACCTGCCACACGGTGGAGCCCGGCGAAACCCTGGCGACGGTCGCGGCCCGCTACGCCCTCGACCCGGCCCAGATCTATGCCGTGGCCTGGAATGGCCTTCAAGGGCAGCCCCTGGAAGCGGTCACCCTCGTGCCGGGCCAACACCTGCGCATCCCGCCGCCCCGCTCGGCGGAAGGGGCAGCCGCGGGCTTCCTTCCCTGGATCCTCCAGCAGCCCATCAACACCTCGCCCTTTGGTGCCATCGCCATGCGTCCACCGACGAAACGGCTGATGGAGCGCCCCGCGGCTCCGATACCGGCGGACTGGCCCTACGGCAGCGGCTATTTCATCTGGCCGGTCTACGGCTGGCTCAGCCAGGGCTACCGCTATGACCACCGGGCGGTAGACATCGCCGCGCCGGCGGGGACGTTTGTCATGGCCGCGGACCGGGGCGTGGTGGTGCGGGCCGGCTGGAACGACCAGGGATACGGGCGCTTCGTGGTGATCGACCACAACATCGACTACGTGACCCTCTACGCCCATCTAACCGAGATCTTCGTGCAGGAGGGGGAGATCGTGGCCCAGGGGCAAGTGATCGGCAGCGTGGGCTCCACCGGCAACAGCACCGGCCCCCACCTCCACTTCGAAATCCGAGACTTCGGCCGCCGCATCAATCCGCTGGAGTTGTTGGTGCGCTGATGCCGGGGGGAGGGCAGCCGTTCACCGGCCGCGACTGTTGTGCCGATCACAGGCGGGCCGCTTTGGCTGTGGTACAATGGGGTCAGGTTATGTACACAGGCGCACTAGATCGAAGACCGGCCCATGGACGCAGGCCCGGGTCACGCCGCCGCCGGATACCTCCACGGCGCAGGCTAAGCATGCCCCCACACCACACACCAGGTCGGCCTCTACCCACACCTGGGCGTAGCCCGGCTCCAGCCGGAAGCGGTGGCGCCGGATGGCCTCGGCCAGGGTCTGGCGGTGTGGGGCGGGGATAATGCCGCAGAGGGCGTCGGCCCAGGGCAGGAGCTCCGAGAGTTGTGTTTCCCAGCCTGCCCCGGGGAGGGCGGCCCACGGTTCTCCGGTACGCACTTCCACGGCCAGGGGAAGCTGGGCCGCCAGGGCGCTCTCCATGGCGGCCTCGCCGGGCAGCAGCAGGGTGACCCGTCCGCCCCGGTCCAACATGGCGTCCATCAGGGGCAGCAGGAGGGGAACGAAGGGGGCCTCCGCTAGAAGCAGGAGGTTCCGCCGTTGGGGCGGCAGGGTGAAGCCCTGGCCGAAGGGCCCCAGCAGATTGACCGGCGCGCCGGGCGGGAGGCCGGCCAGCCAGCGGGCGCCGGGGTCGTCCAGGGGTGGCAGCAGCAGGCGCCACTCGGTGGGCTGGTCTTCTCCCCGGGCCGGTGCCAGCTCCTGGGGGGCGGGTCGGTGACCTGCCACGGTCAGGGGGCGGCGCAGGTAGAAATGCCAGTTTTCCTGCCGTTCCTGGGGGCTTTGGGCACCGCAACGGGCCAGGAAGAAGCGCCCGGCCTCTTCGGCCGGGTGACCCTGGGCCACGTCGGCCGGCAATAGCAAGGAAATCCAGTGGGCCGGGCCGCCTCCATGGGCGGGGCGGACCACCACAGCAGTGAGGGTACCGTCGGTGTTGTGGCTGGGTTGTATCATAGCCTCGTAGTTTGACATGGGAGAACCCGCGGAGCAAATTGTGACCGGGCAAAAAATGGGCCAATGGGCCGCCAGCACCATGACCAGGACAACGACGCCGCCCTGGAGGCGATGGCTGGCGCGCCTGCCTTCGGTGACGGCGTTCTTGAACCGGGACCTTCCGCCCCATCGCCGCATCGAGCTTCGGGTCGTCTGGGCGTTGTGGCTGCTGCCCATCGCCCTGGTCAACCAGATCTTCGCGCCCCATCCGGTCTGGATGGTGCTCCTGATTGCGGTGGCCGGTTTTTACGGCCTGGGCTATTTCTGGGTGCGCAACCAGGCCCCGGCGGTGACGGTTTCCCGGGAGCGCCTGGGGAGCATCCTGGTGGCCGGCGACCAGCTCCAGGAGGAGTTCACCCTGCACAACGAGAGCCGGCTGCCCATCCTCTGGGCCGAGTTCGTGGACGAGTCCACCCTGCCCGGCTACCAGCCGGGACGGGTGGTGGGATGCCCCGCGGCCAGCTTCTACCGCTGGCGCGCCCAGGTGACCTGTCGTCAGCGGGGTGTCTTTCGCCTGGGGCCCCATCGGCTTCACCTGGGCGATCCCCTGGGGCTCTTTTCCCTGCGCGTGGACTTTGACTACACGGATGTGGTGGTGATCTACCCCCGGGTGGTGCGCCTGCCCCAGATCCAGCTACCCAAGGGCAACACCAACGGCGTGGAGCGCCGCCGCTGGTCCCTGCGGGGGCCATTGCCTGCGGCCAGTGTCACCGAGTACCGGCCTGGGGACAGCCTGCGCCACATCCACTGGCGGACCACCGCCCACCAGGGGCGCCTCATGGTCAAAGAGCTGGAGACCGAGCCCAGCGGCGACGTCTGGATCGTGTTGGATGTGAACCGGGCTGTTCACCAGGGGGAAGGGCCATCCAGCACCCTGGAGTTTGGCGTCATGGCCGCGGCCAGCCTGGCCGCGGAGCTCCTCAGCGGCGCCTCCGCCGGTGGAGGCGGCCAGGGCACCCGGGCGGTGGGACTGCTGACCGCCGCACCGGCCCACGTGCCTGGGGCTCCGGGAGCGTGGGGTGTGGATGGCGTCGGCGCTGCCCATGACGGGACCCGCACCGTCCTGTTGCCGCCCCAGCCCGGCCAGGCCCAGCTCTGGCGCATCCTGGCTGCGCTGGCGCCCCTCCAGGCGGTGGATGTGACCCTGGCCGATCTGCTCTACAGTAGCCACGCCCAGGGCGCCCCGGCCCTGGGACGTCGGGCGCAACGGGCGCCGGCCCTGGTGGTGATCACCCCCCAGTGGCATCTGCCGGATGCGCCTTCCCTGCCCCGCAAGTTGGGCGGTCAGGAGGCCATTCCTTCGACCGGCAGCGGATCGACGGAAGACGGAGATCGCGCCCCAGTGGCTCCCATCCGGCGGGACAACTGGGTGGCCGAACTCCTCCACCTGCAGGCCCAGGGGGTGGCCAGCAGTGTGCTGCTGGTGGCCCATGGCGCAGCGGACGATCCGGCGGCGGACGGTGTCCAGATGGATGGTGCCCAGACGGGTGGGGAGATGGCAGGGCAACTGGAACAGATGCGGGCCCTGCTGGCCCGACATGAGATCCCCACCCAGGTCTTGTGGACGGGGCGTCCCCTGGAGGCCCTCTTGACCTACCGGCGCAGGCGCACGGTCATCCGGACCACGCCCACCGGTGGCGTGGTGACCTACGAAGTGGAGGAAGAGGTCGGTTAGTAAATCCCGGCAGAAATTCGCCGCTCGGGCCTCTGGCCCGCGGCTTCGCCGATCGTATCTACCAGAGGTAGTGCGCCCAGAGGGCACCCGGAATTTCTGCTGTAGTATTTACGCCAGACTGGATTAGCCCCCGGAGGCAGACACAGGCAGCCATGACGGTACAGACGACGGGTGAAGCAACGATTCTGGCAGAGGAACGGTCGCCCTGGCTGTGGACAGCAGCCCGCTGGCTGGAGGCCCGGCTGCGCCCCCATCTGGGCTGGGTGGTCCTTCTGGTCTGCATGCTCCTCAGCCTGTTGCCGGCCATGGCCATGCGGGTCAACCGCTGGGTGGACCTGAACAGCTTCCAGGCCGTGGTGGACTGGATGGGGCCGCTGGGCGTGGCCGGGACCTGGCTGGTCCTGGGCTGGCGCCGGCCCGGGCCGGGGGAAACCGGCCCGCGACGCGCCCTGGCCGCCGCAGTGGGCCTGATGCTCCTGGGGCCCTTCCTCCTCAGCCAGTTTCTGGTGGGCTGGCTGCCGGGGCCCCTGGCCCTGTGGCGAGCGGCCCAGACCGGAGCCTGGTCCTCCCTGCTGGCAGAGATGGCCGGCGACTGGCTGCGCCTGCTCAGCCGCTATGGGACCTGGTGGCAGGGCGTCCAGGCGGGTGGCGCCGCCCAGGACGACCTGGTTTTTGCCGGGGTGGCGGGCCTGGTGTTGTGGACGGTGGGGGTGTTGACCGCCTGGCTGGTCCGGCGCTATCGGCAGGGCCTCCTGGCGGCTGCGCCGTCCCTGTGGCTGTTGGGTACCATCTTGCTTTACAGCAGCGGCGGCCGTAGCCTCCTGGTGACCGGGCTGGCCCTGGCGGCCCTCCTGCACCTGCTGCTGGACTTCCACACCCTGCTGCGGCGTTGGGAGGCCCTGGCCCTGGACTTCAACCCCGGCCTGCTCTGGGATCGGCTGGCCGCCGCGGCCGCGGCGGTCTTCCTCGTCCTCTTTGTGGCCGCGGTCATGCCCAACCTTTACATCGGGCCCATCGCCTATCGCTACTTTGACTTCATCGCGCCCTACAACCAGCGGCTGGAGGAGATGGCCAGGCGGCTTTTTCCGGACGTCAAAGGGACCTCCCGGCTCCCGGGCGGCCAACTGGCCGGCGGGCTGCCCAACGAGTTCCTGCTGGCCGGCGGGCCGGACTTGAGCGCCACCGAGATCATGCGGGTGCGCACCAACGACGCGGTTTACAGCGATTACCCCTTCGAAGATGTCGCGCCGCCGGGCCACTACATGCGATCCGGCACCTTTGCTGTCTATGACGGGAAGGGCTGGCAGAACCCGTCGGACCTGACCACCCTGGACCAGAGCGCCGACGACCGCTGGGGAGGCATCTCCCTGGATGGGCGCAAGCTCCTGGTGCAAACGGTCTTTCTCTCCATCAACAGCTCGGTCCTGTACGCCGCGCCGGAGCCCATTGAGGCCTCGGTGGACTACCGGTTGCTCTACCGCCAGCCGGATGATCTGGTGGCCCTGCGAGCCCGGGAAAGTAGCTACACCGTGGTGTCGGCCATCCCCGCGGTGAATGAGGAGATGTTGCGGGCCGTGCCGGACTGGGGCGAAACCAACCCTGTGCCCGAGGAGCTGGCGGTCCATTTGCAGCTTCCGGACACGGTGACGCCCCGTACCCGGGAGCTGGCCCAGGAGCTCACCGCCGGCCTGGACGGCCCCTTTGCCAAGGCCCAGGCCATAGAGCAGTATCTGCGGACCTTTACCTACGACCTGACGGTGCCGCCCCCGCCCGCGGATGTGGCGGATGTGGCCGACTACTTTCTCTTCGATCTACAGCGGGGCTATTGCGACTACTACGCCACGGCGTTCGTGGTGCTGGCCCGGCTGGCCGGCCTGCCCACCCGCTTTGCCACGGGCTTCGCCGTGGGCCACTGGGATCCTTATGAGCAGATCTGGATCGTCACCGAGGCCGAAGCCCACTCCTGGCCGGAGGTGTACATGCCGCCCTACGGCTGGATCCCCTTTGAGCCCACCGCCGGCCGCCCGGAGTTGAGCCGCGTTGCCGCACCTGGTTTCAGCGGCGGCCTGGCTTCCAACCCAGGTCCATCCACGCCGACGGAGGTGGACCTGACGCCGGAAGAGTCGGCCTGGAGCTGGCAGCTGCTGTTCTGGCTGGTGCCTCTGGGGTTGCTTCTGTGGGGAGTCTGGGCCTGGCTGGCCCGCTGGCGTGCCGGCCGGGAGGATCCCTGGACGGAGTTGCTACGCCATGGACGGCGGCTGGGCCGCCCCATGGAGGCCGGCGAGACGGTGCTGGAGTATGGCCGGGAGCTGGCCGCCCACATCACCACCCACCAGGCGCGCACACCGGACACGGGCCGCATCGTGGCCCGGGAGATCCTGGCCTTGAGCCGTGCCGTGAGCGATATGCTGTACGGTGCGGCGGCCCGCCGGGAGCAGGCCATGCGCCAGGCGTCTGAACACTGGGGGCGCCTCCGGGGCTACCTTCGGGGCCTGCGTGTGCGGGCCTGAGCCTCAGCGCTGTTCCACGTAGGCTTTCAGCGCGGCCATGGCCTGCCGCAGTTTGGCCTCCTGACGTCCCCGCAACAGGGCCAGGAGCAGGGCCGGCCAGCCGTGGTAGGTGTGGCGCGCGTAGAGGCGACAGCCACCCAGGTTGTCGCTGAACTGGGCTGTGTGGACTGCCACCATGCCGGCCCCCTGACTTTCCCACACCACCGTCTTGCTGGAGATATCCTGGCTGGCAGCCATGCGGATGACGGCCGTGGTGGTCACCACCCGGCCGAAAAGGCTGCGGTGGCGGAGTTCCAGGACGGAGTCCTCTTCCCAGGGCGGCCCCTGCAGCCAGCGGGCCGAGACGATCTCGGGGTTCCAGCGGGGCCAGTCCGCCACCTGTCGGAATTTCTCCCAGACTGCGCCCGTGGCTGCGTGGATCTGGATGGTGGCTTCGACGGAGAAGCGGGGCGCGGTCATAGGCGGGCCCCGGGCAGGCTGGTGTCAGCCGACCCACACGCCACGGCGGAAAGCTGGCTGCGGTGCTCCTGCTGCGGGCCGTCGGCGGATTTCGGCCGGGACATATGGGCGGCGTTCACGGGATGTGCTTCCATTCCCGCAGCTTGCTGCCAATGAACTCCACGATGGCCTCCTGTTGGGCGTTGCCCCGGCCCTGGATGGTGAGGGGCTCGCCAAAGGCAAAGCGTACCGGCCGGGAAGGGTCGATGCGGCCGATCTCCTTGATGATGCGGCCGATGCCCCAGGCGTCGGTTTTGAGGGCCACGGGTACCACCGGCACCTGGGCCTTACGGGCCAGCTTGATGCCGATGGAGTTGAACTGGGCGGGGTCGAAGGTGAGGGTGCGGGTTGTCTGGGGGAAGACGATCACCGAGCGGCCCCGCTGGAGGATGGCCGTGCCCTCTTCCAGGACCCGCAGCAGGTCTTCCCGGGGGCTCTTGCGGTCCACCACGATGGGGTCCCGGCTGAGCATGATGTGTTTGAAGACCGGGTACTCCACGATGCCCCGCTTGACCACGAAGGTGACATCCTTGATGGGCTGGATGATGCCGGGCAGCACGATGGTCTCCAGGGTGCTCATGTGGTTGGCGACGAAGACGCAGGGGCCTTCCACCCGGTGCAGGATGTGCAGGCCGGAAATCTCCACGTGGACGCCCACCTCTTCCAGGAAGCGCAGGACCAGCAGGCTGCTGGTGCCCCATTCCTCATCGCCATAGGCGCCCCGGCGGGCCAGGGCGCTGAAGCGGAAGACCTCTCGGATGAACCGCGCGTAAAAGTAGAGGGAAGGCATCAGCCGGGCCGGCAGGCTGGGCTGTCGGCCTGTCGTGCTGTAAAAACCGGTTGCGTCAACGATCGGTTCCATTGTGGGTTTGGTAGATGGTAGACAGTAGACGGTAGTCGGTAGACGGTAGTTGTCGTACATCAGCACATCGTGTTGGGAATTGAGAACCTTAACAACTGAAAACCATCAGCACATCGTGTCATTCCAGACGTTGATTGGTCAGGGCGGCTGGAATGGCAAGGGTGCGTTGGAAGAGAC
>NZ_VIGC02000047.1 GCF_006569185.2 Litorilinea aerophila
TCCGTTCCATCTGGGCCAGCAGCAAGGGAATATCATCTACTCGTTCATTCGTTACTATCAGTCTCTCGCTCATGGCGAGAGTTTACTACAATCTGCTAAACCCATCTAGATTTGAGCGAACCATGGGTCCACAGTTCGGCAAAAGGCGAATACGACATTTGTCGCGTGCGGGTCCGAGGCAATGGCCTTATGATACAAGTGCACTGTCGCCCAACGGCCATCGCGGACAGGTTGAACAGAAGGAGCCAGCCATGTTTACTGCCATTCTTCTCACGTTCGGTGCTATTTCTTGTCTTACATCGATCGTTGTCATCGCCGCTGTTATTCGTAGCGGGCAGCTCAACCAGCAAGATGACGTCGCCGCTGTTGAACTGGAAAATAGGCTGTCCGAACTTCGTACCGTCCCCCGCATCAGACAAGACAGCACACAGTTGAGCTGGGGGGAAGTGCAGTAACCGCCCAGTGCCGGCCTGCAAGGCCAGCAACGACGCCGCCAGCCCTGGGGGCAGGCTCCCCGCAGAAACCTGTCGGGCTTACGTCGCAGTCTGTTGGGTATCAGTAAGGTGCCCGGGTCCAGTTGGACCCGGGCACCTTTGCATTGGGGGCTTGCCATCAACTTGGCAAGTCACCGAGAAGGGAGGACAATAGGCGCATACGGGAAATTGTCCAGCCGTGTCCCCAACCCACGTCTTCTGCCGATCGGGCGATGACGGGAAAGGACGGGGGGAGAGAAAGGAAGAGGTGCCGCCATGACCGCGAAAGTGGAGCCAACCGGGAGCCTCCTGCGCCTTGTCACCCGCTTTGTCGCCGCGGCGGCCCTCCTCCTGGTGACGGGAGCCTGCCAGGGAAGCGTCCCCATGCCTGGGATGTCACCTGTGGCCCCGTCCCCCAGCCCCGCCAACCCGGCTGAAGACCTGACGCCGTCCACCTATCCTCGCCTGCTGCGACGGGTGGAGCTGGTCTCGCCTGGAGCCAGCCTGCAGGACCTTCGCTACGATGGGGAACAGGGACGGATCTACGTCACCGACACCGCCGGGTATCTCCACGTGCTGGACGCAGAGAGCGGTCAACCTCTGGCTCGCCTGCCTTATAGCGGTGAGCTGACCCTGGATGAAACCCACCGGCGCCTCTACGTGGCACCGGGCGATGGCATCCTCCCTCCTGGGGAAACGCCGGCCGTGATGGTCATGGACACGGAGACGCTCCAACTGGTGGGCACTCTGCCGAACAGCCGCTACGTGTCCCTGGACGTGGACGGCCATCGTCTCTTTACCGGCCAGCGGCTATATCCGGGCCAGCCCACACCGGACAACGTGCGGGTCTATGACGGCGCCTCCCTGCAACCCCTGGGCGAGATTCCACAGCCGGGCATCCCTGTCTACAATCCCCTGCGCAATGAACTCTTCATTCTGGCCGATACGGTCTACACAGCGGATCCCGATCGGCTTCAGGTGACGGGGGGTCTGCTGCCGGAACTTCAGACCCAGCCCTTTCCCGGCTGCGTGGGCTGCCTGGCCGTCCGCGATGGGCATCTCTTCCCCGAAGCCAACCTCCTGGTGGTGGAGGTGGAGCCCATCAGCACCGGTGGGGGACCCGGGCTGTATCCCCCGCCCCGTTACTTTGACGCACGAACATTGCAGCCCCTGGATCCCGAGGGGGAAGCCCTCCCCGACCTTCTGCCTACCTGTGGCAGCCAGCCGCTCCTGGCGCCGGCTGTACAGGGACGGGTCTATCGTCAGGACCTCTACATCCGTTACGTGGTCTACCGCAACCTGCGGGTGCTGGATGCGGATGGCCACCTCCTGGACTGGCGAGACGGTCTGGCGCTGACTTTCATCCATCCGGCTACCCACCAGGCCATCACGGCGCAGGGCTACGTGATCGACCTGGCCACGCTGACGCCGGTGAGCCGGGTACCCGCCTTTTGCCTGCTGGCCTATGACCTGGCCGCCGACCTCCTCTTCGGCGCGACCCAGGCGGACCCAGAACGGTCGGCCGGAGAGGGCGAGGCCCTGTTGGTGCTCTCTGCCCGGGGCGGGCCGGTGCAAAGTGGGCCCGCCCCCTTGCCAGAACCGCTGCCGGAACAGCCGGTCACGGCCATCCAACCCTCGCCGGACTATGCCCGGGATACCACTGTCTTTGCCGTCGTGGGCGGGGGGCAGCTTTATCGAAGCCGTGACAGCGGCCACAGCTGGACTCGACTCCAGGGCGGGCTGCCCACCGGGGATGGCCTCCAATTGAAGCTGGCTTTTTCACCGGCGTATGGGCAGGACCAGACCCTGTTCGCCGCCGGTTTCGTGGGTGAACAACAAGGGGAAGGGGTGTGGCGCTCCACCGACGGCGGCGACCACTGGACACCCCTGTGGCATGGTCTGCGCTTCCTGCGGGTCTACGACCTGGCCCTGTCCAGCCAGTTCAGCCAGGACCAGCGCCTGCTGGCCTATGCCCGGTATACCCGCCTCATCCCCTGGGAACGGGGCGCGGGGCTCTTTCGTTCGGAGGACGGCGGGTTGCACTGGTCCCTGGTGATGACGGCCACCGAAGAGAGCGGCCTGCCGCCTCCTGAGGCGATGATTCCGGCGAGGCCGCCTACGCCACCGGACGTGCGCCTGGCCGACCAGGGCCGGCGACTGGAATACAGCCAGGACGGCGGCCAGAGCTGGCAGACAGCGTCCCTGACGCCGCCGCCGGGCACCTACTTTCTGGCCCTGGCCACTGCACCGGACTATCCCAGGGATCCGACGGTCTATGTGCTGGGGGACTACAACCTGTGGCAGAGCCCCGATGGCGGCGTGACGTGGCGTCCCTGGCCGGATCCACGCCTGGCCGCCAATCGGGATTACCACAACGGGTTCACCGACCTGGCCGTCTCACCTCGCCTGGCCGATGGTTCGTATCATCTCTTCGTGGGCAGCTATGCCGGCGAATTTTGGACCCTGGAGGTCCATCCCTGAGTCAAGTTCTTCAGCGGGACTTCTTGGACGTCTCTCCCGAAGACTGCGAAGAACCGCCGGCCTTGCGACGACCTGCCGCCGACGGAGGGATATGGGCGCCGCAAACCGTACAAAGCACCGGCGAGCGGCTCTTCTCCGGCGGCACGTACTGACGATGGCCGCAGACGGGACATTGCCGCTTGCGGCGGCGGATGGTTTCCAGAGTGGCGAAAAGTATCGGATTCAAGGCTCCCTTACCCGGCCCACAGATTGAGGCCCATCTCATAGGGGTGGACGAGCTGGGGATGGTGGGGGCGCGCCCGCACACCCAGGACAAACTGCCCGCTGCTATCGGGGACAAGCCGACCCCGGAAACAGAGGGCGTCGCCCTCGCTCCCCACCGGCTCCAGGGGAAGCACCTGGGGCGCCCGCCAGTCCCCTTCTTCATTCGGCTCGCCGTAGACGGCTTCCACCACCACATCCGTCCCGGCCATATCCCGCGGCCGCAGGCGGGCTTCCACAGTGACGCCGTCGCCGATACGCAGCTCGCTGTTGCCTTCCAGCCAGGCTTGAAGCTGCAGGGAGGGCCAGATCTGGCGCATGCGGGCCTTCCAGGCGGCTAGCTCCCGGGCCAGGGCACAGCCGTCGGCGGTGAAGGCGACGTGCTTCTCGGCAGCCGGCAGGTAGTACTGGGTCACATAGTCGATGACCATGCGGCGCATGCTGAAGCGGGGGGCACAGGTGCGGATGGCATTCTTCATCTTCTGGACCCAGCCATGGGGCACGCCGTCCGCCCCCCGGTCGTAGAACAGGGGGATAATCTCATTTTCCAGGGTGCTGTAGAGGCTCAAGGCATCGGCCTCGTCCTGGGTTTCCTGGTCCTTGTACTCCCGCTCCTCGCCGATGGCCCAGCCGTTGGTGCCATCATACCCCTCGACCCACCAGCCGTCCAGGACGCTGAAGTTGGGCACGCCGCTCAGGGCTGCCTTCTGGCCGCTGGTGCCGCTGGCCTCGTGGGGGCGGCGGGGATTGTTGAGCCAGAGATCCACGCCAGAGATCAGGTGCCGGGCGATGTTGATGTCGTAATTCTCCAGGAAGATGATCTTCCCCTGAAACTCCGGCTGCTGGCTCAACTGGTAGATCTGCTGGATCAGGGCTTTGCCCGGTTCGTCGGCGGGGTGGGCCTTGCCGCTGAAAATGATCTGGATGGGCCGCTCTGGATCGTGGAGCAGCCGCTTGAGCCGCTCGATGTCCCGGAAGATGAGGGTGGCCCGCTTGTAGGTGGCGAAGCGACGGGCAAAGCCGATGGTCAGAGCATTGGGATTCAGGACCTGGCCGGCCAGGTCCATTCGGCGGGTCCCCTCGCCATGTCGCACCATCTGCTGCTGGAGCCGGTCCCGCACCAGCTGGATCAGCTGCTCCTTGCGCTGCTGGTGGACGGCCCAGAGCTCCTGATCCGGGATCTGGTCCACCGCCTCCCAGAGGGCCGGATCCTGAACCTGTTCCTGCCAGCCTTCCCCCAGGTAGCGCAGGTAAAGGTCCTTCAGCTCCTGGACCAGCCAGGTCTTGGTGTGGACGCCGTTGGTGATGTGACCGATGGGTACCTGCTCGGTGGGGGTGCCGGGCCAGAGGAAACGCCACATGCGCCGGCTGACGTGGCCGTGGAGGCGGCTGACGCCATTGTGGAAGCCGCTCAGTCGCAGGGCCAGCACGGTCATGCTGTACTGGGGTCCCCAGGGGAGCTCCTGGCGGGCGAAGTCCATGAACCGGTTCCGGTCAATGCCCAGTTGCCCCCAATAGTGGCTGAAGAACTTCTCCACCAGGTCGAAGGCAAAGGCGTCGTTGCCCGCGGGCACCGGCGTATGGGTGGTGAAGAGGGTATCGGCCCGGACGGCCTCTACCGCTTCGTCGAAGCTCAGCTTCTGCCCCTGGACCATCTCCCGCACCCGTTCCAGGCCCAGGAAGGCGCTGTGGCCCTCGTTCATGTGCCACACCGCGGGCGCATAGCCCAGGGCCCGCACCGCGCGCACGCCACCGATGCCCAGCACCACTTCCTGGCTGATGCGCATCTCCCGGTCGCCGCCGTAGAGCCGGGCGCTCAGCTCCCGGTCCTGGGGTGCGTTGTTCTCCACGTCGGTATCCATCAGGAAGATGGGGATCCGCCCCACCTGGATGCGCCAGACCTTGGCGAAGACACGGCGGCCTGGCAACTCCACCTGGACCAGGACCTCGTTCCCCTGGGGATCCCGGGCCGGCACCGCGGGCACTTCGGCGAAGTCGATCTTTTCGTACTCTGCCTGCTGGCGACCCTCGGCGTCGATGCGCTGGGTGAAGTAGCCCTGGGGATAGAGAAAGCCGACGCCGATGAAGGGGAGGCCCAGGTCGCTGGCTGCCTTGCAATGGTCACCGCTGAGGATGCCCAGCCCACCACTGTAGATGGGCAGGGCTTCATGCAGGCCGAACTCGGCGCTGAAGTAGGCGATGACCTGATCCTGTCTGTCGGGAAATTCCCGGCGGAACCAGGTGTCGGCGTGGGGATCCATGTAGGCGTCAAAGGCGGAAAGCACCCGCTCGTAGGCCTGGAGGTACTCCGGATCGGCGGCCGCCGCATCCAGCCGATCCTGCCGAACGGAGCGGAGCATCTTCACCGGGTTGTGGTTGACGGCCTCCCACAGGGCGGGATCCAGCCGGGCGTACAGATCTTGGGCCGAAGTCTCCCAGCTCCACCAGAGGTTGTAGGCCAGCTCTTCCAGCCGGGCAATGGCCGGCGGCAGCTTGGGGAGAACGGTGATTTTGCCAATCGTATTCATAGGGTGGTATTGACTCCTTGATAAAAAACAATAAAAGCACCCGGTCCGACAGCACGGTCGGCACCATGCATGGGTGAGATTATAGCGAATGTTGGAAGAGTGGTAAACCGAATCGATTGTCGCCGAGATGGACTATTCGGCCATATCTTCCTCGATCAGGTGAAAAGCCGCTTCATCCACCAGCCAGGTCACCTGACCGGCAACCGGGTGGATGGCCTGGGCAGGCAGGGCATCCGGCCTGTGGGGACCCACCAGCACATCGTGAAGGGCCTGGGCCTTGTCGGCACCGCTCACCAAGACCAGGATGCGGCGGGCAGCGTTGATGAGCGGGAAGGTGAAGGTCAAACGTGTGGTCTGCAGGGCGGGGACCGGGTTGGCCACCACCAGTCGTTCCTGTTCTGCCAGGGCCGGTGTGTGGGGAAAGAGGCTGGCGGTGTGGCCGTCGGCGCCCATCCCCAAGAGGATGAGATCGAAGCGGGGGCGATCGCCGGTGACCTGGTCGTAGGCAGCGGGCACCAACTCCCGCACAATCGCCTCGTAGTTGGCTGCCGCTACCTCGGGCTCCAGCTCACCGGCCATGCGCATGACCAGTTGAGGCTTCACCCCAGGTTGGCTCAGGAGCACCTGGTGGACCATCCCGTAGTTGCTGTCCGGGTGATCGGGCGGCACGCAGCGCTCGTCGCTCCAGAAGATGCGCCAGCGCTTCCAGTCGATGTCCGGATCCCGGGCCAGGGCCGCGTAGAGGGGCCTGGGGGTCGAGCCGCCGGCCAGGGCGATGGTGAAGACGCCCCGCAGGCCAATGGCCAGGTTGGCGGCGGCGGTCACCAGTTCGCAAGCCACATATGTCAGGGCATCCCGGTCGGCCACGACCTCTACGGTGCGTTGGGGTGGGCGGGGTTGGGATTGATCCACGGGCAGAGCCTGTTCCTTTCTGAACTGGCCGGAGCGTTAGCGCCGGGGGTTGACCGTGTGGGGATTACGCCAGTAGCGGCCATCCCGGGCCAGCAGCTCATCGGCCTCTTTAGGGCCCCACGTGCCGGCGGCGTAGCGGGGCAGGCGCAGGCGTTTGCCGGCCTGGGCCGCCTTTTCTTCCTGCATCTTCCAGCCATTGAGGATGCGGGTAATCCGCTCCCACGCCACCTCGATCTCGTCCCGGCGAATGAAGAGGGTGGTGTCCCCCAGGATGGCATCCAGCAGCAGCCGCTCATAGGCGTCGCCGGGGTCTTTGCCGAAGCTCTCGCTGTACGAGAAGTCCATGGCCACCCGCTCCACGTTAACCGCCGGTCCGGGCCGCTTGGCGTCGAAGGTCAGGCGGATGCCCTCGTCCGGCTGGATGCGCAGGGTGAGGACATTGCTGGGCGGTACCTGGGTGTTGGGGTTGGCGATGAGGTTGGCAAAGAGCATCAGGGGCGGCTTGCGGAAGACGATGTTGATCTCGGTCACTTTGCCGGCCAGGGCCTTGCCTGTGCGCAGGTAGAAGGGCACGCCGTTCCACCGCCAGTTGTCGATCTCCGTCTTCCAGGCCACATAGGTCTCCGTGGTGGAGTGAGGATCGACCCCTTTCTCCTCCAGGTAGGCGGGAATCTCCTGGCCCTCGCTCACGCCGGGGCCGTACTGGGCCCGCACCACCCACTGGTCCACCTCTTCGGGATCCAGGGGACGGATGGAGCGAAGGGCGTTCACCTTTTGATCCCGCACATCCTCGGCGTCAAAGGCCACCGGCGGCTCCATGGCCGTCAGGGCCAGGAGCTGCATCATGTGGTTCTGGAGCATATCCCGGATGGCGCCGGCCTTGTCGTAGTAGCCACCCCGGTCACCGATGCCCAGGGTCTCGGCCACGGTGATCTGGACATGATCCACATAGTTGCGGTTCCAGATGGGCTCGAAAATGCCGTTGCCGAAGCGGAAGACCAGGATGTTCTGGACCGTCTCCTTGCCCAGGTAGTGGTCGATACGGTAGATCTGATCCTCGTCGAACAGGTTCAACAGGTGCTGGTTCAGGTCCTTGGCGCTTTCCAGATCGTGGCCGAAGGGCTTCTCGATGACGATGCGCCGGAGATGATCGGCGGAGGTGCGGCAGCAGAGGCCCGTCTCGGCGATGAGGCTGGTGATGGGCTTGAAGACGCTGGGCGGCGTGGCCAGGTAGAAGAGGTAGTTGCCGCCGGTGTTGCGCTCCGCGTCCAGCTCCTCCAGCCGTTTGGCCAGGGCCTGGAAGCTTTCCAGGTCGTCGTAGTTCCCGCTCATGTAGAAGAGGTTCTGGGAGAACCAGCGCCAGAGGTGCTCGTCAAAGCCAGCGGTGCTGTATTGGGTCACACCCTCCCGGGCCAACTCCCGGAACTCGTCGTCGGTGTAGGGCGTGCGGGCAAAACCCAACAGGGTGAAGTTGGCGGGCAACAGATTCTGGTAGGCCAGCTGGTAGAGGGCCGGGATCAGCTTGCGTTTGGACAGGTCGCCAGAGGCGCCGAAGACCACGATGACGACGGGCTGTTCGATGCGTTTCATGGTCTCGCCTACTTCCCTTCCAGCGCATTCACCTTGTTCAGGCGGCGGATAAAGCGCTCCTCCTGCTGGAAGGAGGCGCCCATGAACGCGCGGACCAGTTCTCGGGCCAGTTCGTCGCCCACGATGCGAGCCCCCAGGCAGAGGACGTTCATGCCATCGTGTTCAACCCCCTGGTGGGCGCTGTAGGTGTCATGGGCCACGCTGGCCCGGATGCCGTGCATCTTGTTGGCGGCGATGCACATGCCCACCCCAGAGCCACAAATGAGGATGCCCCGCTCCGCCTGTCCTCCCTGGATGGCCTGGCCCACCGGCGTGGCGAAATCTGGGAAATCCACCGACGACGAGGCATTGGTGCCGAAATCCAACACCTCATGCCCCAGTTTCTCCAACTCGTCGATCACCGCGGCCTTTAGCGACAGGCCCGCGTGATCGTTCCCCACGGCCACACGCATAAGAGTGACTCCTTCTGTGTCATCTATGAGTCCACTGCAGAAACGACATGGGACGGAGCTGCATCTGGGAACGCTCACTCCCCACACCGGCTACCACCACGCGGGGTCGGCATCCTCAGATGCCGACCCAGACGAAACGGAGCCGCATCTGAGGACGCTCACCCCGCCCATGGATAGCTATCGTGAAATGCTCAAGGTACAAACCACCCGTACCAGGGTAACCAAGAATAGGCCATTTGTAGGTAATCAGGCATACGGGTCCGCGCTGGCCTGGGAGCAGAGGACCTCACCCCCGGGGTGAATCCTGGGCTTCAGACCATTGCTCCGCATCCGCCCGGCCAGACCGGAACCCGTAGAGCTGGAGGGTCTGGGGCCAGAAGAGCCACAGGAGTCCCAACAGGGGCTGGAAGAGGGGGAAATAGCCGTAGTCCTCGCCAAAGTGGCGCCAGACGGTCCGCCCCACCGTGGCCGGATCGATGAAGCTCCAGGTGCCCACCAGCAGGGTCATGAGGGTCTCAAAGCCCAGCACCGCCACCGAAAGCCACCAGGACCAGCGGCGGCGGTAGGCAAAGCCGATGGTGGCGGTCAGGTAGCAGAGGGCGGCCACACCGCTCATGATGGCCGGGAAGTGATAGACGATGTCCGTGCGCACGAAAAGCTGGTAGAGGGCTCGGGCCCCCGTGGAGAGGGCCAGCACCGGATAGGAGACGGCCAGAATGTAGCCGGCCGGGCTCACCAGCGCGGCCCACAGGCCTTCGTCCTGCCGGGATGTGCTCTGTTGACTCATGGCTTATCCTTCACCCGATTCCCGCTTCAACTGAAATTCCTGGATGAGCTGTTCCACCCACTGCTCCACCCGGCCGGGCGTCAGCTCCGGCTGATTCAGCTCATCCAACACCAGCCCCATGAACCGGCCCTCCCGCACGGCCCAGGACTGGCGGAAGTGGTATCCTTCGGTGGGCCACGCACCGACCAGGGTGGCGCCCCGCTCCTCCACCTTCTCGGCCAGGAAGCACATGGCATCCACGAAGGTGTCCGGGTAGCCCACCTGGTCGCCCAACCCGAAGATGGCCACCTGCTTGCCGGTCAGGTCCAGTTCGTCGAGTTCCTCGAAGCTTGCTTCCCAGTCCCGCTGCAGCTGCCCCACATTCCAGGTAGGGATGCCCAGGATCAGGTGGTCGTACTCGAGCATCTCCGCCAGGTAGTACTCGGCCACATCCACCAGCTCCACCAGGTCGTAGCCCTTACGGGCAAAACAAGCCTGGATCTCCCGGGCCACGGCTTCGGTATTGCCATCGGTGCTGCCGTAGAAGAGGCCGATGACCGGCTCGCCGGGCTCATCCTGCCCCTCCTGCTGTGTTTCCTTCGGCTCAATCGGCTCCATGGGAGATGACCGCGTCGGTCAAAAAGCGGCCGATCTGATCCTGCAGCTCCCCGTAGCCCTGGGTGACGGTGAACTGAGGATACTCGGCGCTCACATTGGCCGGCGGCCGGAAGAGGATCCCCCGGTCCGCCTCGGCCAACATGGCCACATCGTTGTAGGAATCGCCCACAGCCAGGGTCCGAAAACCCAGCTCCCGGAAGGTGCGCAGGGCACGGCGTTTGCCATGGGGCAGGCGCAGACGATACCCCTCAATGAGCCCATCTGGCCCCACGGTCAGGCTGTGGGCGAAGATGGTGGGGTAGACCAGCTTGGGCAGGAAGGGGGTGAGCAGCTCATAGAAGCTGTCGGTGATGATGATGACCGGCAGCCGGGCCCGGGCCCAGTTCAGGAAGTCCACTGCCCCTGGCAGCGGCTCCATGGTATCCACCACCGCCTGGATATCCGCCAGGGTCAGGCGGTGCTCCCGCAGAATGCCCAGGCGCATCTGCATCAGCTCGTCGTAATCTGCCACATCCCGGGTGGTCAGGCGAAGCTGCTCGATCCCGGTCTTTTCGGCAAACGCAATCCAGATCTCGGGCAACAAGATGCCCTCAAGGTCCGTCGCCAACAATGGCGGCCGCTGTTCCTTCTCTGTCGGTGTAATTTGTGCCATTGGTGTAATCTATGGATGAATAATGATGGTCAGTCTATAACGATTGTTGGCCAGGGGCGGCGTGGGCATCCTCCGGTACGGCTATGTCCCGCTGGCCATAGATTCAGTCTACCAAACGAGAAACTGATAAACCAAAAGATGTCCCCGGCCGTGGCCCAAACAGAACCCAGCCACGCCGTCACGTTGTTACGACTGTCACGACCGTCACGACAAACGGGCGCCCACATTTGACGCCCTGGGATCCATTGAGTAAACTGGCAAAGACTGAGATTTCATGAGGTTTCAATAGAATTTAACGCCTTTTATCACGCCAGTTTACCGAGGTTGATCATGCCCCACGCACACGGAATGCCAACTGCCCAACTCCTCTGCGTTGGATTGAGCCATCGAACGGCTCCAGTTGAGCTACGTGAGCGATTGAGCTGTCTGGCCCATGAGCCGGAAGCCCTCCTGGCAGAACGCCCCCCTGCCCTCCAGGAGTTGCTCGTCCTCTCCACCTGCAACCGCCTGGAACTCTACGCCAGCCACCCAGGCGGAACGGACACGGATCCGCGCGAAATGCTGGCTGCCCTGCGTCGGCTGATGGCCCGGCGAACCGGGGTGCCCGAGGCCGAGTTCGCCGACCACCTCTACTGCCACACGGGCCTCCAGGTGGCGGAACACCTCTTTCGGGTAGCTGCTGGCCTGGACTCCCTGGTCCTGGGCGAGTCTCAAATCCTGGGCCAGATCACCCAGACCTACAACGCCGCTGCCCAGACGCCCCTGGTGGGGCCGGTCCTCCACACCCTCTTTCGCGCCGCCATTCGCACCGGGAAACGGGCCCGGACCGAGACGGCCATCGGCACCAACCCGGCCAGCATCAGCTCCGTGGCCATTGCCCTGGCCGAAAAGCGCCTGGGCGACCTCCGCAGCCGCCACGTGGCGGTGGTCGGCCTGGGCGAGATGGGACGGCTGGCCACCAAGGGGCTGGCCGCCCGCCAGCTCTCCCGGGTCACCCTCCTCAACCGGACGGTCGCCCGGGCGCAACAGGCCGCAGCCCAACAGCCAGGCTGGGAGGCCGGTTCCCTGGCAGACCTCCCCCAGATGCTGGCTTCCGCCGACGTGGTGGTGAGCGCCACCGCCACCCCCGCCCCCATCATCACCGCGGAGATGGTCCACCAGGCCATGGCCCAACGGCCAGAACGCCCCCTGCTGCTGTTGGACCTGGCCGTGCCCCGGGATGTGGAGCCGACCGTTGCCCTACTTCCCCAGGTTTTCCTCTACGACGTGGACGATCTCATGGGGAGCCTGGATGCAGCCCTGAGCGCCCGCCGCCAGGAGGTGCCCCGGGTGGAGGCCATCATCGGGCAGGAGATGGCCGCGCTGGAGCTGGCCATGCGGGAGCTGGCCATGCGCCCCGTGGTGGTGGACCTGCGCCAGAAGGCCGAGGCCATCCGCCAGGCGGAGCTGGCCCGGGCCCTGCGCCACCTGGGCGACGTGGATCCGGCCGTGGTGGAGCAGCTCCACCACTTTTCCCGGGCCCTGGTGAACAAGCTCCTCCACGAGCCCACCGTTCGCCTCAAGGAACAGGCCCAAAACGGCCAGGCAGAAGTCTACGCCTCGACCGTACGGGATCTCTTTGGTCTGACGGAGCCGGGCACCGGCGAAGCCGAGAGCGCCCAGCCAGGAGCTGCCCGGTGATCACCCTGATCCTGGGCACCCGCCGCTCTCAACTGGCCCGCTGGCAGACGGAACACGTGGCCGGCCTGCTCCAGGTAGCCTGGCCCGGCCTGGTCTGCCAGGTGGAACCCTTCACCACCCGGGGCGACCAGACCCTGGACAAAGCCCTGCCTGAAATCGGCGGCAAGGGGCTGTTCACGGCCGAGCTGGAAGCGGCCCTGCGCAACGGAAGCATCGATCTGGCCGTCCACTCCCTCAAGGACCTGCCCGTGGAGGACGCGCCCGGCCTGACCATCGGCGCCATCGTGGGGCGGGCCGATGTGCGGGACGTGTTGGTGGCCCGCAACGGCTGGACCCTGGAGACCCTGCCGCCTGGCGCGGTGGTGGGCACCAGCAGCGTGCGCCGACAGGCCCAGCTCCAGGCCTACCGGCCGGATCTCACCTTTCGCACCATCCGGGGCAACGTGGAAACCCGCATCCGCAAAGTCCTCTCCGGCGAATATGACGCCACGGTGCTGGCTGCGGCCGGCCTGCAGCGCCTGGGCCTGGAGGAGGCCATCAGCCAGTGGCTGCCCCTGGAGGTGATGCTGCCGGCCCCGGGGCAGGGGGCCCTGGCCGTGCAATGCCGGGCGGACGATACCCAGACGTTGAACCTGTTGGCCGCCATCGACAACCGGGCAGTCCGGGCGGCAGTAACCGCGGAGCGGGCCTTCCTGCAGGCGCTGGGCGGTGGCTGCGCCGCGCCCGTGGCCGCCTGGGCCCGGCAGGACGACACGGGGCTGCTGCTTATGGACGCGCTGCTGGCTTCCCAGCCTGGGACGTCGGCCCCGGGGAGCAGTCCGGCGGTGGCCCGGGTGCGCGGTCGGGACGCGGACCCCTACGCGCTGGCCCGGCGTCTGGCCGAAGAGGTCCGCCGCCGGCTGGATGCAGCGGCCGCGTCCAGGGGGCGCTCCCCCTTGCAGGGGAAGCGGGTGGTGATCACCCGGGCCGCAGAACAGGCAGGCGAGTTCAGCCAGCGTCTGCGGTCGCTGGGGGCCGTCCCGGTGGAGCTCCCCACCATCCAGATCGTGGCCGTGGATGACCTGGCCCCATTCCGGGAAGCGCTGGAACGGCTGGCGCATTACGACTGGATTCTCTTCACCAGCGCCAATGGGGTTCAAGTTTTTTGGGAACAGGCGACCGTCCTGGGGCGAGAGGCCCTGCTGCGCCCCGAGGGTGCCCGGGTCCGTGTGGCGGCTGTGGGGCCGGCCACGGCCCAGGCCCTGGTCGAGCGGGGCATTCCTGTGGACTTTGTCCCTGCCCGGCACACGGGGGAGGCCCTGGCGGCCACGCTGGAACCGGTGCAGGGGCGTCGGATTCTGCTACCCCGGGCGGCCCAGGGACGTCCAGAAGTGGCCAAGATCTTGCGGGCGCGGGGCGCGCGGGTCGACGACCTGCCCATCTACCAGACCGTGCCGGCCCCCATCGACGAGGCAGGCATCCAGGCCCTGGCCCAGGGGGTGGACGTGATCACCTTCACCAGCGGCTCCACGGCACGCCATTTCGTGGCGGCCCTGCGCCAGGAGTCCGGCCTGGACCTGGCCGCGCTCTGCCGCCAGGCCGTGATTGCCTGCATCGGGCCGGTCACTGCCCAGGTGGTGGGCGAACTGGGGCTGCCCGTGCACGTGGTGGCAGAAGAGCACAGCGTGGACGGCCTCATCCAGGCGCTGGTGGCCTATTTTGAAGAGGAAGGCAAAACATGATTGAAGAAAAGTCATTTCGACTCTCCCCGGGTGCCCAGACGGCGCCCACAGCCGAAGCCGGACGGACGGCGGTCGCGTCCCAGGCGCCGGGGGCCTACAGGGCGCGGCGCCTGCGCACCACCCCGGGGCTGCGGGCCATGGTCCGGGAAACCCACCTCAGCCCGGACGATTTCATTTACCCCCTCTTCGTGACCCACGGCCAGGGCGTGCGTCGTCCTGTGCGCTCCATGCCCGGCGTGGCCCAGCTTTCGGTGGACCAGGCCGTGCGGGAGGCGGAGGCAGTGGCTCGGGAGGGGATCCCGGCGGTACTCCTCTTCGGCATTCCGGCCCACAAGGACCCGGTGGGGGAAGAAAACTTTGCCCCGGACGGCATCGTCCAGCAGGCGGTGCGAGCCATCAAGGCCGCAGTGCCGGAGCTGGTGGTGGTGACCGACGTCTGCCTGTGCGAGTACACCGACCACGGCCACTGCGGCCTGCTCAACCAGGGGGACAGGCCAGAGGCGCGCCCCCATCCCCATCTGGAGGAGGGCTACGTCCTCAACGACGAGACCCTGCCCATCCTGGGCCGGGTGGCCGTCTCCCATGCCGAGGCCGGTGCGGACATCGTCGCGCCCAGCGGCATGATGGACGGCATGGTCCAGGCCCTGCGCCAGGCCCTGGACGAGCACGACTTCAGCCACATCCCCATCATGTCCTACGCGGTGAAGTACGCCTCCTCCTACTACGGCCCGTTCCGGGAAGCGGCCGAAGGTGCGCCCAAGTTCGGCGACCGCCGGACCCATCAGATGGATCCGGCTAACGCGCGGGAAGCCCTGCGGGAGGCAGCGCTGGACGTGGCCGAGGGGGCAGATTTCCTCATGGTCAAGCCGGCCCTGGCCTACCTGGATGTGATCCATCGGCTGCGCACCCATTTCCCCCAGCTGCCCCTGGTGGCCTACAACGTCAGCGGCGAGTACGCCATGGTCAAGGCGGCGGCCGCCAACGGCTGGCTGGATGAGCGCAGCGTGGTGTTGGAGACCCTCACAGGCATCAAGCGGGCCGGCGCCGACCTGATCATCACCTACCACGCCCGGGACGCGGTGAGGTGGCTGTCGGAGGGGGGGATCCACAAATGACGCCACTGCAAAAAGGACATTTTTCAACGCAAAGGCGCAGAGGGCGCAAAGCCGCAGCGAAATGCAGGAGAGAATTGCTCTAATCCGCGTTCATCTGCGCGGGTCAGCGTCCGATTTGACCTTGGCCCATCTTGAATGAACATCTTGAATGAAATCGTATCAGAATGAGGATTTACCATGGCTAAACCCCAGACCCTCGAAGCGATCCGGGAGCGGGAGGCTCCCAACACGCTGGAAGATGTGGATCTGAGCGAGAAGGGACGAAGCGCCACCGGCGAGGTTATTTCCAGCAACCGGCGGCTCTTCATGCAGTTCATGGCCTTCGGCGACTGCAGCGACACCCGGCGCCTGATCACGGCCCTCCAGGCGGAGCGGGTGCAGGGCGTCCTCTACGAGGACGTGAACGACCCCAGGGGCGTGGGGCTGGTCACCTTCAGCGAAACGCCCGACTACTTCGTAGATGAGCTGCGGCGCTTCTTCAACCGGCCACCTTTCAGCCGCCTGACGCCCAAGCCCGAATACACCATGCTGGGGCGCACCTACAGCATCGGCTATGAGCCGGACCTGGACGAGACCCTGATTCGGCGGCCCCTGCGCCGGCTCTGCGATCCCAAGCTGCCGTGGGTCATCTGGTATCCCCTGCGCCGCTCCGGCTCCTTTGAACAGCTCTCCCCCCAGGAGCAGAACGTGATCCTGATGGAGCACGGTGGCATCGGCCGGGCCTTTGGCCGGGCCGGCCTGGGCTACGACATTCGCCTGGCCTGCCAGGGGCTGGACAAAAACGACAACGACTTTGTGGTGGCCTTGCTGGGCCCCGAGCTCTATCCCCTGTCCATGATCGTCCAGCGCATGCGCAAGACCAAGCAGACATCCCTGCACCTGGCCCACCTGGGCCCCTTCTTCGTGGGGCGGGTGGCCTGGCAATGCGAGTTGCCCGCCTTTGCCCAGGCGCCGGCCGCAACACCCTAAAGAGAACGAGGAGAACATGGAGCAAACAGCCATTCGCGGGGGGCGCCCCGCGCAAGCGGGAGGAGAGGTCCAGGAAGCCCCGGAGCCCCAGGCCCCTTTCCTGCGGGCCTGCCGTGGCCTGCCCACCCCCTACACGCCCATCTGGCTCATGCGCCAGGCCGGCCGCTACATGCCCGAGTATCGGGCCATCCGGGCCCGCCATAGCATGCTGGAGATCATCCGCACGCCGGAGCTGGCCGCGGAGGTGACCCTGCAGCCTATCCGCAAGTTCGGCTTCGACGCCGCCATCATCTTCGCGGACATCCTGCCCCCACTGATCGGCATGGGGCTGCAGCTGGAGTTCGTCAAGGGGGAAGGGCCCCGCATCCTCAACCCCATCACCCGGCCGTACGACGTGGACCGGCTGGCCACCCCGCCGGCGGAAGAGACCATGGGCGCCACCCTGGAGGCCATTCGGCTGGTGACCCGGGAGCTGGAGAGCTCCTTCGGCGGGGTGCCTCTCATCGGCTTTGCCGGCGCGCCCTTCACCCTGGCCAGCTATGCGGTGGAGGGGGAAGGCTCCAAGACCTACAGCCGGGTCAAGGCTTTCATGTACCGGGAGCCGGCAGCCTGGCGGCGCCTGATGAACAAGCTGGTCACCGTCCAGGGCGACTACCTGATCAAGCAGGCCCAGGCTGGCGCCGCGGCCCTGCAGGTCTTTGACTCCTGGGCCGGCCTGGCCCTGGGCAAGCAGGACTACGTGCGCTTCGTCCAGCCCTACAACAAGGCCCTGTTCGACATGCTCAAGCGGGCCGGCGTGCCGGTCATCAACTTCAGCACAGGCACCGCGGCCTACCTGTCGGAAGTGGCAGCCTGTGGCGGTGATGTCCTGGGCGTGGACTGGCGTATGCCCCTGGACTGGTGCTGGGCGCAGATCGACTACAGCCGCCCCATCCAGGGCAACCTGGATCCGGCGGCCCTGCTGGCGCCCTGGCGGGAGTTGAAATACCAGATCGACGACGTCCTCGACCGGGCCCAGGTCGACGGGAGACCGCGCCCCGGCCACATCTTTAACCTGGGTCACGGTATCTACCCCAACACCCCCGAGGAGAACGTGCAGCGGCTGGTGGAATACGTGCGCGAGAAAACGGCGGGGAAGTCCTAAGTTCGGAGTCCTAAGTCCGGAGTCCGGAGTCCGCAGTCCAGAGTCAGGACTTAGGACTTCATATCAGGTAAACGAACATGCGAGAAAAAGTACACTATCCCATCGGCGTTTTGATCATGGCCTACGGTGGGCCTAACTCCCTGGAGGAAATACCAGGCTACCTGGCGGACATTCGCAACGGCCGGCCCACGTCGCCAGCCGTGCTGGAGGAGATCACCCACAACTACAGCCGCATCGGCGGCAAATCGCCCCTGTTGGAAATCAGCCAACAGCAGGTGGCCGCGGTGCAGGCCCGGCTAGATCCGGAACGTTTCCGCTGCTACCTGGGCATGCGCCACTGGGCGCCCTGGATCGAAGAGGTGGTGGGCCAGATGGTGGAGGATGGCATCACCCATGCCATCAGCCTGGTGCTCGCACCCCACTTCAGCAAGCTGAGCATCGCCAAATACCAGGAAAAGATCGCCGACGGCCTGGCCATGTACCACGGCTCCATCGAATTCCGCCACATCTCCTCCTACCACGACGCCCCCCTCTACATCCAGGCCCTGGCGGATCGGGTGCGGGAGGGGTTGGCCCGCTGGCCCGAAGAGGAGCGGGAGACGGTGCACGTGGTCTTCAGCGCCCATAGCCTGCCCACCCGCATCCTCCGCATGGGGGACCCGTACGACAGCCAGCTCCGGGAGACGGCCCGGCTGGTGGCCCAGGCGGCTGGCCTGGACACGCCCGGCGAGCCGCCCCGCTGGTCCTGGAGTTATCAGTCCGCCGGACGCAGCCCGGAACCCTGGCTGGGACCGCAACTGGAGGAGCACATCCCGGCCCTGGCCAGCCAGGGCATCCGCAACATCGTCAGCGTGCCGGTGGGCTTTGTGGCCGACCATGTGGAAATTCTCTACGACATTGACATCGAGGCCCAGGAAGTGGCTCGGGCCCATGGCGTGCGCCTGGAACGGCCGCCGGCCCTCAACACCGATCCCCGCTTCATCCAGACGCTGGTGGACCTGATCCAGGAACAGGCCGCTCCGTGGCTGGGGGATTAACAGAAAGGTTAGCGATCATGCCATCCATTGCGAAATCCCAGGACCTCTTTGCCCAGGCCCAACAAGTGTTGGTGGGCGGGGTCAACTCCCCGGTGCGGGCCTTCCGGGCGGTGGGCGGCCAGCCCCTCTTCATTGCCCGGGGCGAAGGCGCCTACCTGATCGACGTAGACGGCAACCGCTACATCGACTACGTCCTCTCCTGGGGTCCCCTGATCTTGGGGCATGCCCATCCCCGGGTAGTGCAGGCTCTGCAGGAGGCGCTGGTCAACGGCACCAGCTACGGCGCGCCCTGTCCCCAGGAAGTAGAGCTGGCCCGCCTGGTCATGGAGCTGATGCCTAACATCGAGATGATCCGCTTCGTCAACTCCGGCACCGAGGCCACCATGAGCGCCCTGCGCCTGGCCCGGGCCTACACCGGCCGCACCAAGATCGTCAAATTCCAGGGGAACTACCACGGCCACGCGGATATGCTCCTGGTGCAGGCTGGCTCTGGCGTTGCCACCCTGGGCCTGCCGGACTCACCGGGTGTGCCGCCGGCCACCGTGGCGGATACCCTGACCGCGCCCTACAACGACCTGGAGGCCGTCGAACGCCTGTTCGAATCCTTCCCGGGGCAGATCGCCGCGGTCATCGTGGAGCCGGTGGCCGGCAACATGGGGCTGGTACCGCCTCGGCCGGGCTTCCTGGAGGGGCTGCGACAACTCACCGCCGACGACGGCGCGTTGCTCATCTTCGATGAAGTGATGACCGGCTTCCGGGTACATCCCGGAGGCGCCCAGACCCTCTTCAACATCCAGCCGGACCTGACCACCCTGGGCAAGGTCATCGGTGGGGGGCTGCCGGTGGGCGCCTATGGCGGCCGGCGGGAGATCATGGAGATGGTGGCGCCCCTGGGCCCCATGTACCAGGCCGGGACCCTCTCCGGCAACCCGCTGGCCATGACTGCGGGCATCGAGACCCTGCGCGTCCTGCGGGAGCCTGGTGTGTGGGAGGGGATGGAAGCCGCTGGAGAGCGCCTGGTGGCGGGACTAACGGAGGCGGCCCGGGCGGCTGGGGTGCCCATTTCGTGTAGTAGAGTAGGCACCATGTTTGGCCTCTTCTTTGCGGAAGGGCCGGTGGTGGACTGGGAATCGGCCAGGGCGGCGGACACAGCACGCTTTGCGAAATATTTCCAGGCCATGCTGGAGAACGGCGTCTACGTGGCGCCGTCCCAGTTTGAAGCAGGTTTCATCTCCACAGCCCACGGCACGGCCGAAATCGAGGCCACCGTGGCAGCCGCGTCCCGGGCCTTTGAGGCCACCCGGAACTGAGTCAAGACTGAAGCGCACCGCAGGGATACCCCGGGGGGAGCTGGGACTCGCTACCTGGGGTATCCCTCTTCGCCTCTGCAGTACGATCCCCGCAGCTGTGCCCCTCTGTTTTCCCCGCGTCAACCATAAGATTGGCGCCAGTGTCCCGTTTTCTCTGAGCCCTCTGTGTCTCAGCGGTAACCGAACCCCTTTTCGCAGGAAGGAAATAGCTTAATTAAATGACCCTTTTATTGAGCAATGAAGGGCATGCCTTCGAGAACGGGGTGTATTTCGCATAGTATTTCGTGCAGTGCACCAATACCAACCACGCGCTGTTTGCTCCCTGGCCCTGGCCGAGTGAACGCCTGCGCATCCCACCTCAGACGACTCGCCCCTCCCTCAACGACTATCCGGCCCCGGCCCTCGCGAGCGTAAGCTCCACTGCGCGCTGAAAGCATGGCTGAACTCCAGCGAAGCCTCGGCAATACAACCGGACCGCATTGGCTCTCCCCTCCCCTACCAGGCGCCATATGACTATCCGAAGATAGAGGTTCGAGCCTCACAGATGGCACAAGATCCCCAGGGGAAGAAGCCATAGCGGAAATCCTTGACTGTTTGGGGAGGCAAAATCGTGGTTGACAACCGGGCTCATTTGGGCTATTATCTGTCCAATAGATTAATTAAAAATATAGACGGCTCCCCACGAAGACGGAGCATCCACATAGAGAGGTAAGCCAGCAAGATGAGTGACAAAAGGAATGAACAGCTTATACCCTATGCGAACAACCTCTGGATGGAACAACGTCCAGGGAACCTTCAGGGGAGCGAGTCCCCCCTACCCTTCGCCGCCACCATCCTGGCCGGCCAGCTGGCCCCTTCCAGTATCGCCATGTACCAGCGGGATTTCGAGGCATACCTGCGCTTCGCCGGCTCCTTCGACCAGGCGGTGGACGCGGCCACCCTGGCCCGCTGGCGCAGCCACCTGGCCCAGTCCACCGACATGAGCCCCAACACCATCAACCGCATGCTGAGCGCCGTCAAGCGCCTGATGAAGGAGGCAGCCGCCCAGGGGTATATCGGCCAGGAGGTCGCCCTCAGCTTCGCCCAGGTCAGTGGGGTCAAGGCGGCCGCGCTGAAAGACCGCATCAAGCAGAATGCCCGCACCCGCATCGAGCCGGAGGCCATGCGCGATATCTGTGAGCTGCCA
The DNA here is from genome assembly GCF_006569185.2 of Litorilinea aerophila. NCBI lineage: Bacteria > Bacillati > Chloroflexota > Caldilineae > Caldilineales > Caldilineaceae > Litorilinea > Litorilinea aerophila. The sequence continues at coordinate 20,896 of NZ_VIGC02000047.1, forward strand.
GACACCAGCCAGCTCATTGGCCTGCGAGATAGCGCCATCCTGGCCACCCTGGCTAGCGGCGGCCTGCGGGTCAGCGAGCTGGCCAGCCTCAAGTGCAGTCAAATCCGACGGAAAGGCCGAGGGTACGTGGTGCTGGTTCGGGGGAAGAACGACGTGGAATTCCGAGAGGCGCCCCTCAGTCGGGAGGCCCACACGCGCATCGCTGCCTGGCTGGCGGCCCGCCCCGTGGACAGCGAGTACGTTTTCACTGCCTTCGACGGCCGTGGCAACGACGGGAAGCGCCTTTCTGACCGCCCCCTGTCGGCCGTCGCACTGTGGCGGATTGTCCGCAAGTATAGCCTGCAGGCCGGGATGGAAGAAGTGAAACCCCACGACTTCCGCCGCTTCGTGGGCACCCAACTGGCCCGCAAGGATATCCGCATGGCCCAGAAGGCCTTGGGCCACAAACGCCTGGAGACCACCGTGCGCCACTACGTGCTGGACGAGCTGGAGCCGGGCCTGACGGATGATCTCTACTAAACCAACAGGCTCATCTCCCAAATGGGTGCGAAGATGAGCCAACCAACAAGGAGCCTTCATGGGTATTGCCACCGATATTGCCATCATTGTCGTCGCCGGCCTCCTGGGTGGCCTCATCGCCCAGCGACTGCACCAACCCCTGATCTTGGGCTACATCGTGGCCGGGGTCCTGGTGGGCCCCTATACCGGGGGCGTCACGGTCACGGAGATCCACGATATCGAGCTGTTGGCGGAGATCGGCGTCGCCCTGCTGCTCTTTGCCCTGGGCATCGAGTTTTCCTTCCGGGAGCTGCAGCCCGTCCGGCGCATCGCTCTAGTGGGCACCCCCATCCAGATGCTGCTGACCATGGCCCTGGGATGGTCCCTGGGCCGGTGGATGGGCTGGGATTGGATCCCTGCGCTCTGGTTCGGCGGCGTCATCTCCCTCTCCAGCACCATGGTCATCCTCAAGACCTTGATGAGCCTGGGGCGCCTGGGCACCCTGGCCAGCCGGGTGATGGTGGGGATGCTCATCGTCCAGGATCTGGCGGTAGTGCCCCTGATGATCATCCTCCCCCAGCTCAGCGACCTGGAGCGTGGGCTGCCACAGCTGGCCTGGGCGGCGGTGCGGGCGGCCATTTTCCTGGTCGGCATGGTCTTCGTGGGCACCCGACTGATCCCCGCGCTCATGCGCCACATTGCCCGCTGGAATTCCCGGGAACTCTTCCTGCTGGCTGTGACCGCCCTGGGGTTGGGCATCGGCTATGTGACGTACCTGTTCGGTCTCTCCTTTTCCTTTGGCGCCTTCGTGGCCGGCATGGTCCTGAGTGAGTCCGACTACAGCCACCAGGCACTCACGGATATCATCCCCCTGCGGGATCTCTTCGGCCTGCTCTTTTTCGCCTCCGTGGGCATGTTGTTGGATCCTACCTACCTGATGGCCAACCTGGGCACTGTGCTGCTCATGGTACTGCTGGTGGCGGTGGGCAAGGCGGTCATCTTTACCGGTCTGGCACCCCTCTTCGGCTACGGCAACATTGTCCCCATTGCCTTGGGGCTAACCATGTTCCAGATCGGGGAATTCGGCTTTGTGCTGGCGCGGGTGGGCGTAGGCAGCGGCGCAGTGGACCGGGATCTCTACTCCCTGATCCTGACGGTGGCGGTGATCACCATGATCCTGACGCCCTTTGTGGCCCGAGCGGCGGGGCCCGTCTACCGCCTCTGGCGCAGGCAATTCCCCCAGGAGCCCCTGCAGACGATGAACCTGCCCCAAGAGGGCCTTCACGATCATGTGGTCATCGCCGGTGCAGGTCAGGTGGGCGAATATGTTTCGCAGGTCTTGCGCCAGTTGAAGCTCCGCTTTGTGGCCATCGAGCTGGATCATCAACGGCTGGAACATTGCCAGGCCCAGGGCATCCCTGTCATCTATGGGGATGCCAGCCATCCCGTGGTGCTGGAGGCAGCGGCCATCGACCAAGCCCGGCTCCTGTTGATCACCGTTCCCTCCCTCCAGGTGACCCAGGCCATCGTCCAACATGTCCACCAGATCCGGCCTGACCTGCACATCGTGGCCAGGGCGGAGAGTGTCGAGGAGATGAAGCGGCTGCACGAGCTTGGGGTCTACGAGGTGGTGCAGCCCAAGTTCGAGGCCGGCCTGGAAATTACCCGCCAGGCCCTCCTGCATCTGGATATCGCCGCGCCGGACATCCAGCGCTTCATCGATGCCGTGCGCCAGGAGCTGTACGCGCCCCTCTACGAGGTGCACCCCGACTACCACACGATTGCGGAGTTGCACCATGCCCAGCGCGCCATGCGGCTTGCCTGGTTCTCCCTGCCACCCCACAGCCCGTTGATCGGCCAGACCCTGCAGGATGCCCACATCCGTGGACGGACAGGCGCGTCCGTGGTGGCGATCATGCGGGGGCAGGAGCTTCACCCCAACCCGGATGCAACCTTTCGATTGGCGCCAGGGGATCGGGTGGCCGTGCTGGGCAACAGCGCACAACTGGCCGCCTTTGAGCAGCTGGTCCACACCCACCGGGATGGAGAGGGGTAGCATAGAAGAGGGGCTATCGCACAAGAATGCCGCTGGCTCGCGGGCAGTGCAGAGAAAATTTCTCTGCACTGCCCGCGAGTGGCTTGGAGCGCTATTTGCGTCGCTGGCGCTCGAACCACGCAGCGGCGACGATTCCACCCAGAACCACCAACACCACGTTGAAGACCCGCAACCCAACGGACCAGGACGAGATCCCGGTGCCGGGCAGGGCGGGGACGGCGGTAGCAGTCTGGGTGGGGGTAGCTGGGGGCAGTGCGGCAGCCGGCGGCAGGACCGTGGACGTGAACGTAGCTGTGACTGTCGCCGCGGGCATCGGGGTCCAGGTGGCGGTCACCGTAGGCGCCGGCGTCGGTGTCACCGTGGGCAGCAACGAAATTGTCGCCGTCCAGGTTGGCGTGGGTGCAGGCGTAGAGGTGGAGGTCGCCGTAGGCGAGGCAGTAGCTGTCGCCGTGGGCATTGGGGTCCAGGTGGCCGTACCCGTGGGTGTCGCCGTAGGCGCCTGGGTGGGAGTGGCTGTGGCCGTGGGCATTGAAGTTGGCGTCGGTGTATGAGTGGCCGTCGGCGTGTCGGTGGGCGTCGCGGTGGGTACCGGTGTCGCTGTGGGCGTATGGGTGGGCGTCAAGGTTGCAGTCGCTGTGGGCGTCGGTGTGGGTACAGCGACCTGCACCGTAGCGATTACGGCCAGCACAGTGCCATCCCCGGCCACTTCCTCGATGGTCACTGTGTACTCGCCGGCTTCGGGGAGCTCCACGCTGGCAGACCAGATCCCTTCCACGGAAACCGTGGGCGTCATGATGGCAGTTCCGTTGACGGCCACCTGCACCTGCTGCCCCGGCGAGGCTGTCCCCTCCAAAACCAGGTGATGGATACCCGCTTCGTCCACCTTCAGGTCAGAGCGAACCAGGCGCAAGGGAATGGACGTGGCGGTTGGAGTGGCCGTCGGGGTCGCGGTTGGCGTCTGGCTAGGAGTCGCCGTCGATGTATGGGTAGCGGTCGGCGCTTCTGTGGGCGTCTCCGTGGCCGTCGGGGTCGGCGTGAAAGTAGCTGTCCCCGTGGCCGTTGGGGTGGGCGACGGCATCGCCGTGGGCGTCGCGGTAGCCGTCGCGGTGGGGCTGGCCGTGGGACTTGGCGTCTCCGTCGGACTCGGCGTGGCCGTGGGTGTCTGGGTGAAGGTAGCCGTCGCCGTAGGACTTGGTGTCGCTGTGGGTGTCTCGGTGAAGGTGGGCGTCACCGTCGCCGTCGGCGTGTGAGTAGCCGTGGGCGTCTCGGTGGGTGTGGGCGTGGGCGGCGGCGCTACCACCACGTAGGAGCTCAGCCGGGGCGGCACCGCCTCCCCGTTCACTGCCCGACAGCCGATGTACTGGATGCCTGCCGTGGCGAAGGTCAGCTCATGGCGCCAGTGACCCTCCTCGTCCACCGTCA
>NZ_VIGC02000048.1 GCF_006569185.2 Litorilinea aerophila
CAATGTGCACCGGAACTGCTCCAGAGCGGTAGTGTGTCGAGTGATGTCCATGCACTACTTCTGGCGCAGTTCCTTCTTTTTCGCAAATCTTGACCTGCGTCTTTTGACTCCGTTGTCAAAAGTCCAAATCGAGACCAACTGGATCTCCTCGGCCGGCAGTTTTATTCGGGAATTTGAAGCGAAGTTTGCCGAAGCGGTGGGCACCCGCTACGGTATCGCCTGCGCCAACGGCACGGTGGCCATGCACCTGGCCCTGGCGACCCTGGGCCTGGAGCCGGGCGACGAGGTGATCCTGCCCACCTTCACCATGATCGCCACCATCAACGCCGTCACCTACTGCGGCGCCACCCCCGTGCTGGTGGACAGCGAGCCCGAATATTGGCAGATGGACATCAACCAGGTAGCGGACAAAATCACGCCCCGCACCCGGGCCATCCTCCCGGTCCACATCTACGGCCACCCGGTGGACATGGATCCGCTGATGGCGCTGGCCGAACGCCACGGCATCGCTGTCATCGAAGACGCGGCCGAGGCCCACGGCGCCCGCTACAAGGGCCGGCCCTGTGGCAGCCTGGGCCACGCCGCGGGTTTCAGCTTCTACGGCAACAAGATCATCACCACCGGCGAAGGCGGCATGATCACCACCAACGACCGGGAGCTGGCCCGGCTGGCCTGGAACCTGCGGGACCACGCCTTCAGCACCGAGCGCCACTTCTGGCACAAGTTTGTGGGCTTCAACTACCGGATGACCAACCTCCAGGCCGCGGTGGGCCTGGCCCAGGTGGAACAGCTGGCGACTTTCGTGGAGGCCCGGCGCCGCAACGCCCGGGAATACACCGCCCGCCTGCAGGGGATCCCCGGCATCACCACCCCGCCCGAAGCCCCGTGGGCCACCAACGTCTACTGGATGTACGGCATCCTGGTGGATCGGGAGGCCTATGGCATGGGCCGGGACGAGCTGCGCAAGGTCCTGGCCGACCACGGCATCGAGACCCGGACTTTTTTCATCCCCATGCACTGCCAGCCCATCTACTGGCAGCGGTTCAAAGGCCAGCGCTATCCGGTCGCCGAACGCCTGTGCCGGGACGGTTTCTACCTGCCCTCTGCCTCGTCCCTCAGCCTGCAGGAGATCGAGTACATCACCGATGTGATTCGGGAGGCCTGTCCGAATCTGTGAGGGGTGGGAAGGTTGAAGATTGAAGATTGGGGAGTAGGGTTTGTCCGCTTCGGTCATAGATGATCGGGCGGATTCAGCATACTTTCAAGGTCATATTGAGGAGTCAAAATGAGCAACAAGCCGACTGTCCGTAAATGTGTCCTGGCCTATTCTGGGGGGCTGGACACCAGCATCATTGTGCCGTGGCTGCGCAACAACTACGGCTGCGAGGTAATCTGCTTCTGTGCCAACCTGGGCCAGGCCGATGAGCTCCAGGGGCTGGAAGAAAAGGCCCTGGCTTCCGGCGCCAGCAAATGCTACGTGGAAGATCTCCGGGCCGAGTTCCTGACCGATTTCGTCTTCCCCACCATGCAGGCCGGTGCCATCTACGAGCGGGAGTACCTGCTGGGCACCTCCATGGCCCGCCCCCTCATCGCCAAACGCCTGGTGGAGATTGCGGAGCTGGAAGGGGCGGACGCGGTAGCCCACGGCGCCACCGGCAAGGGCAATGACCAGGTCCGCTTCGAGCTGACGGTGATGGCCCTCAACCCCCATCTGCGCATCATCGCCCCCTGGCGGGAATGGGACATCCGCGGCCGCAAGGACGCCCTGGATTACGCCGCCGAGTACAACGTCCCGGTCAAGGCCACGGCGGAGCGCATCTACAGCCAGGACCGCAACCTCTGGCACCTGAGCAACGAAGGGGGCCCCCTGGAGGATCCCTGGAACGAGCCGCCGGCCGATATGTTCGAGTGGACCACCGCGCCGGAGGACGCGCCCGACGAGCCCGAATATGTGGAGATCTACTTCCGCCGGGGCATCCCCGAGCGCATCAACGGCGTGGCCCGGGGGCCGGTGGGCCTGCTGGAAGAGCTCAACGCCCTGGGCGCCAAGCACGGCATCGGCCGGGTAGACATCGTGGAAAACCGCCTGGTGGGCATGAAGAGCCGGGGCGTCTACGAAACACCCGGCGGCACCATCCTCTACAAGGCCCACGCCGCGCTGGAGCAGCTCTGCCTGGACCGGGACACCCTGCACTACAAACAGCAGGTGGGCCTGCGCTACGCCGAACTGGTCTACAACGGCCAGTGGTTCAGCCCCCTGCGGGAAGCCCTGGACGCCTTCGTCCAGAGCACGGAGAAGAACCTCACCGGTACCGTGCGGCTGAAGCTCTACAAGGGCAACGTGATCCTGGCCGGCCGCAAGAGCCCCTACAGCCTCTACCGGGAAGATTACGTCACCTTCGACGAGGATGACGTCTACAACCAGGCCGACGCCGAGGGCTTCATCCGCCTCTTTGGCCTGCCCCTGAAAGTAGCGGCCATGCTCAAGGTGGAGGGCAAGGGGGTCAGCGACTACGAGTCGACCGACTTCAGCGATTTCAAACGGGATTGACGAAACCGCGTGACCATCGTTGAACTGGCGCCGGAACACGCGACTGCTGCAGCCCACCTGCACCTGGCGGGCCAGTCGGGCACCTTCCTGACCGAGTTGGGGCCGGGGGTGCTGACGGTCTTCTACCGGGCGTTGCCCCGCTCTGCCGCGGGCTTCGGCTTCGCCGCCTGGTCAGGTCAACCGGACCAGGTGATCGGGTTCGTCAGCGCCACCACCAACACCGGCCAGCTCTTCCTGGAGATGGCCACCCGCCACCTGGGGGAGCTGCTGCCGGTCACGCTGGCCCGCTGCTTGCGGCATCCCATCTTGCTCTGGCACAGCGCCCAGACCCTGGCTTACCCCCTGTTGACCCGGGAGCCTGGCGAGAAGGGCGCTGCCGAGCTCCTGTCCATCATGGTGGCGCCGGCGTGGCGGGGACAGGGCATCGGTACCCGGCTGCTGGAGGCGCTGGTGGGCGAATGTGGGCGCCGGGGCCTCACCACCCTGGATGTGATGGTGGATGCGGCTAACCAGGGAGCCCAGCGCTTCTACCGGCGGCACCACTTTGTGGAACGGCGCCAGATTTCCCTGTACGGCCGTGCCCTGTGTCTCTACCGACGGGAGCTTCCCCAGGCACACCCCGGTGGACAATAGGGCTTGGGCCAGACCATCATCCAGACCATCATGAAACCAGCGGAACCACGCCAGGCCAGTCATGAAGCTCAACCTGCCAGTCCCGGTTCGCCGGGCTGGCGGTTGAGCGGCCCGCGCCTGGGTCTCATGGCGGGTTTGGGTGTGCTCACCGTGGCCCTGCTGCTGAGCCTGGGCGATGGACAGGCGGCGCTTCAAAGCCTGGCCCACCTGGATTGGCGTCTCCTGGGCCTGGCCGTGCTCGTCCACTACAGCGGTTTTGCCATCCGTGGGCTGCGCTGGCAACGGCTGTTGGGGCTGTTGGGTCACCGCCTGGGGCTGGGCCGGGTGTTGGGCCTGCTCATCAGCGGCTGGTTTGTCAGCGCGCTCATGCCGGCCCGGGCCGGGGATCTCTTCCGCATGGTCATGCTGCGCATGCCTTCCCGGGGACAGGCGGCCGTGCCCATGGCCGACGGCGCCAGTTCCATCGTCCTGGAGCGGCTGCTGGATCTGGTGGCCATTCTGCTTCTGGCCCTGGGCTTTGGCCTGGCCGTCCTGCAGGGGAAACTCCCGCCCTGGGTCACGGCAGCCTACCTGCTGGCCGGAGCTGTCAGCCTGGGCGTGCTGGTGGCAGCGGCCATCGCGCCGCACCTTTTCCGCCGGCTGGCGGAACGGTGGCCAGCACACGCGGGCAGCCCCCGCTTGTGGACGCGCGGGCGGGCCGCCCTGGATTTCCTGACCCAGGCCATGGAGGGCCTGGACCTGTTGCGCCGCCGTCCTGGGGCGGCGCTCGGCCTGGTGCTCCAGAGCCTGTACATCTGGCTGTGCGACGCCCTGCTGTTGTGGCTGGCGGTGCGCAGCCTGGGGCACACCCTCCCCTGGGGGAGCGCGGCCTTCGTGGCCCTGACCGTGGACATCTTCGCGGCCCTGCCCATCACCCCCGGCGGCGTGGGGCAGATCGAGACCGCCTACGCGGCCCTGTTTGCCCTCCTGCCACTGCCGCCGTTCAACATCCCGGCGGCCATCCTGGTCACCCGGGCTGTCAGCTACTGGAGCTTCCTGCTCTTCAGCGGTCTGGTGACCTTCAGCCTGGGCTTCGGCCAGCTGCTTTTGGGGCGCTCGCCAGCGTCTGAGCCGCCTGTCGATGAACCGGCCGGACAATCCGCCACGACTGCAGGTCCCTGCTGATGAAGCGCCGTTTCCTGGTCAATCCCGGCAGAAATTCGCCGAGCGTATCCACCAGAGGGAGTGCCGCCCAATTTCTGCCGTGGCATTTACGCCAGACTGTACTGGCCTGGTATCGTCGCCACTATCCGTTTCTGGTGGTGCTGACCCTCTTTGTCAGTTTCCGCCTGCTGGCCATCCTGCTCTTTCGCCCTGGCGGCTTCATCGCCGACTTCTCCGACTACGACTTCTACTACACCTGGTCCCAGCTGGTGCCCATGGGCTACCGGGCCTACGACAACCTGTGGACGGCCTACCCGCCCCTCTTTCCGGCCTTGATGCTGCCCATTGCGGACCTTGCCCACCGCATTCCGCCCTGGGTGGAGCCCCGCTTCTGGTTCCATACCCTCTTCGGCCTGGCGTTGCTGGCCTTTGAAACGGGCAACCTGATCCTGATCTACCGCCTGGGCAATCGGCTCCGTCCGGCTTCGCCGGCCCAGGGCCAGACGGCAGGCTTCTGGCCGGTCCCGGGTGGCCTGGGCAGCGCCATCCTCTACAGCCTTTTCTTCGTGCCGGTGTACACCCTGTTGGGCTGGTTCGAGCCTTACCCCCTCTTTTTCATGCTGCTGGCCCTGGACCTGCTGCTGGCGCGGCGGGGAACCCTCTGGCCGCTGAGCGCGGTCGTCGCCGGGCTGGGCTTCCTGGTCAAACTGACGCCAGCGCTGATGGTGCCCATTGCCGTCCGCCGGCTGGGGGCTCGCCTGAACTGGCAGGCCCTTCGCCATGACTGGTTCAACCCCCGGGCAGAGGGCAACCTGTTGCGGCCCACGTTGTATGGCGCGATCTTTCTGGCGACGGTGGTGGGTGTGGGCTACCCCTTCGTGCGCCACAACCCGGCCCTGGCCTTCAGCAGCTTCCAGGTGCAAAGCATCCGCCCGCCCTGGCAAAGCCTCTGGGCCCTGCTGGACGGCTTCTACGGCTATGGACTGGTCCCCCTGGACATGCGCAACCTGGCCGGCCTAGGAGGTCCCCTCTGGGAGAGCCGCCTGCCCTGGACCTGGATCGGCCTGGGCTTTGCCCTGCTCTATCTCTATCTCTACACCCGACCATACGACTGGCAACACCCGCGGACGCCCCTGGCCTTTGCCGGCGCCAGCGTGATCTTGCTCTTCCTCTACAGCAAGGGGTGGAGCCCCCAGTTTCTGCTCTGGATCCTGGTCTTCATCGCCCTGCTGCAGCCGGGCCTGTACGGCGTCCTGGTGGGCAGCCTCCTGAGCCTGACCAATTTCGTGGAGGCCAATGTCTTCCTGATCATGCTGCCGGAGGAGCACTGGCTTCTGTGGGGGACAGTGCTGGTGCGCACGGGGCTTTTGCTGGCCCTGATGGCGGAGTGGCTGGGCCAGATCTGGCAGCCCCAGCGCCGGGGAGAGCGCCTGCAACGGGTGGCCCGCGTGGCCGGCAGCAGCATCCTGGCGCTGGCGGTGATCGCCGCCGTGGCCGCCACCCCCCAGGCCGCCCAGGCCTACCGGGACCGGCGGCTGGCAGAACACCCCTGCCGGGAGGCCGTCCTCCTGCTGCAGGAGGAAGCCGAATGGCCCGACCGCCGCATCGTCACCCAGCAGGTCCAGGTCTGGCAGGATTTTTATCCCTGGCTACATGAGCGCTACTCGTTCCTGGTGGTGGACGGCTATGACGGCCAGCAGCCAGACCGGGACCGGAGCCAGGTGGTGGCGGAGCGGCTGGCGCAACAGGTCACGCCGGGCGAATTCTGGTGGATCAGCCGCCCGGACCTGCCCGAGTCGCCCACCAGCCCGATCGCTGGCGGCCAGGCCTTCCTGGCCCGTGCGGATGTGGCCCAGCTGGAGGTGCGGGAACTGGGCGCCTGCGTCCTGCAACGGCTGGTGCGGCTGCCGGCCACGGAAGTGGCCACCCTGGAGGCGGATGGCGTCCCCATTCACCTCTGGGCCATCTCCATGGGAAGGGCCCAAAGGGGCGCCCCGTGGCATTTGGTGTTATACTGGCAGGCGTCGGCGCCCATCGCCGGCAGCTACACCGTCTTTACCCAGCTCCTGGCGCCCGACGGCACCCTGGTGGCCCAGCAGGACAATCCGCCCGGGGCCGGGCTGGCGCCCACCCATACCTGGCCACCTGGGGCGGTGATCCGGGATCCCTATCGGCTCATGCTGCCGGATACCCTGGCGCCGGGGACATATGAGCTACACATCGGCCTGTATGACGCCACCGGCCGCCTGCCGGTGACTCTTCCCGATGGAACTGTCGACGACCATATTTCGTTGGATGTTCGTGTTCGAGAGCCCTGATCAACCCATCGCCATGGAACGCATCTACACCGACGCCGAACGGATCGCCCGCCGGGAGATCGGCGCCCGGGATCGGCATATCGCCTTTTTCGTGTTCGGCTTCCTGCTGGCCTGTTACCTCTTTACCTACACAGGTATCATCCAGAGCAGCGACGGCCTGGCCATGTTTGCCACGGCCGAAAGCTTCGTACGTGGGGGGCGCTGGGACAGCAACCAGCTTCTATGGATGGGCAACCAGCAGGGCAATTTAGGACCAGATGGAAATCTGTACAGCCGCAAAGGCCTGGGGATGACCCTGTTGGCCATCCCCCTCCTCTGGCTGGCCAAATTTTGGCCCAACGTGGGCCTGGTCCAGGCGGCGCTGCTGCTCAACCCCCTGTTGACCGCCTGGACAGGTGCCCTGCTCTTCCGCACGGGCCGGCGGCTGGGCTGGAATCGGAATGCCTCGGTCATGGTGGCCCTGATCTTCGGGCTGGCCACCCTGGCCTGGCCATACACCCAGACATTTTTCAGCGACCCGGTCTGTGCCTTTGGTCTGTACGGCGCTTTTTATGGCCTCCTCAGCTTCGATCAGACAGGGCGGAAACAGTATCTGTTCAGCAGCGGCCTGGCCTGGGGATTGGCCTACCTGGCCCGGGTGGTCAACCTGGTCACCCTGCCCATCTTTTTGATCGGCCTGATTTTCGTGCTGCTGCGGCAGTCGCCGGGCCTGGCCAGCGGCCGGGATCGGCTGCGTGGACTGTTGGTGGAACATTGGCGGCCGCTGGTCAGTTTTCTGGTCCCGGTGGTGCTGGCCGGGCTGATCTCCCTCTGGTGGAACTGGGTGCGCTACGGCAGCATCTGGGAGAGCGGCTACGTGGAAAGCGAACGCTTCAGCGCAGTCTGGTGGTTCGGCATCTATGGGTTGCTCTTTGGGCCGGCCCGGGGACTGCTCTGGTACAGCCCGGCGCTGCTGCTGGGCCTGGTGGGGGGGCGCTGGTTCTGGCAGCGGGCCAGGCCAGCCCTGGCCATCAGCCTGGCCCTGACCGTTACCTATGTGCTCCTGTACGGCAAGTGGTACATGTGGCACGGCGGCTACAGCTGGGGTCCCCGCTTTCTGGTCCCGCTGATGCCCTTTCTGGCCCTGTTGACCGGTCCAGCCTGGATGGAGCTGGTCCAGCAAAGGCGCTGGGGAATGGCCGGCCGCGTGGGCGCCTTGCTGCTGGTGGCCATCTCCATCGGCGTCCAGTGGCTGGGGATGCTGGTGCCCTTTGGGCTGGTCCAGGATTGGCTGGCCGCCCAGGTGGAGCCCCTCTTCGCGCCGGTGACCTTCACCCAGTGGCGCTATTCGCCCCTGGTGCTCCAGTGGCGTTTTCTACAGCCCGAGCATATTCACCTGGCCTGGTGGCGCATGGGCATGGGGCCCCAGGCTGTTCACTGGCTGAACCTGCTCCTGCCTGGCGCGGTGGTGGCCCTGGGCGTGGTACTCCTGACCCGGCACCTGCGGGCGGCGGTGCCCCCCTGGCAGGGTAGAGCCACGCCGGAAGGTCTCTACGGCGCGGCCCTGGGCGGCCTGGCTCTGGCCATCCTCATTTACAACTACTCGGCCCTGGGCGATCCTCAAATGCAGGAGGCTGCCAGGCGCATTGAGCAACAGGAACGGCCTGGGGATGCCATCCTCATGCTGTTACCGGAAAAGACCCAGCACTTCGCCAATGCCTACCATGGCGATCTGCCCACCTTCGGCTTCCTGCCCCGAGGCAGCCTGGAACCGGCCGAGGAGGCCTGGCTGGCCCGGCTTCAGGCCTCGTACGCCCGCCTGTGGGTGCTGCCGGATGCCACCCTGCCGGAGCAGTCGGGCTGGGAACGCCCCCTGCGCATCAACACCTTCCTGCTCATGGAAAAGCGGCTGACCGAGCAGGACGGCCAGCGGCTGGCCCTCTACGCCATGCCCCAGGCCTATGACCTCCAGGAGGCGGGCCTGGGCACGATCTTCGGCGATCCGGCGCAACAGGGCGAGGAGATCGACGAGGAGAACGGCTGGATCCGGCTGAAGGGCTATGCCCTGACCACGGCTGTGGAGCCTGGCGGCGAGCTGCTGCTGATGCTGCGGTGGGAGAGCCTCCGCCCTGTGGACTACAACTACCAGGTCTTCATCCACCTGCTCAACCAGGCGGACGAAAAGGTCGCCCAACGGGACGGCCAGCCGGTGCAGTGGATGCGGCCCACCAGCACCTGGCAGCCCGGCGAGGAGATCCCGGATCGCTACGGCATGCTGTTGCCGGAAGATATCCCGCCGGGCAGCTACACCATTGCCGTGGGCCTCTACGACCCGGTCTCCGGCCAGCGGTTGCCCGTCAGCGCGGGGCCACAGGACTACGCCATCGAGCTGGGGCCCATCCAGGTGGCCCCCCACGCCTCCCGGTGACCTGCCCCGGGGAGGACAACGAACCGTCCTGGGGGCTCCAGGGACTGTTGCCCACCGAACTACGGATACGCGCCAATCCATGGTAGAATTCGCGGAGAAGCAGGGCGGCCGTTCTGGCGGGCTGAACAACACGAGGTTACGGAATGAATCAGGCAAGAGAGCAACAACAGGAACAACGCACAGCTATGTACCCTAACCAAAAACGATGGACCCATCTGCCCAAGGCCGGTCTGGTTTTGACCCTGCTTCTGGCATGGATGCTGCTGGCCGGCTGCGGCTCCGGCCGGGATGAGGAAGCCACGGCCACGCCACCGCCGCCCTCGCCAACGCCCCAGGAACAGCTGGCCCCGACCGTTGCGCCGACCCCCATTCCGCCCACCGCAGCCCCAGTCGCGCCGGAGAGTCCCCTGCCCACGCCGCAGTCGGCAGCCACGTCCCCCCTGGCCACCCCCGCCGCCAGCCCCCTGGTGCCCGTCCAGGTGGACAACGGCGCCGACTGCGACATTGAGCCCCATCTGGATCTGGCCGGCTATCCCAACCTGGAAGCCCAGATGGGCTGCCCCGTGGATGCGGCATCTCTGGCGCCTGTGGCCATCCAGGAGTTCGGCGAAGGCCCCCAGTTTGACCGCTTCATGCTCTGGTTCAGTACCAGCAACCAGATCTACGTGCTCTACGCCGACCATACCTGGCAGCAGTTCGCCGATACCTGGCAGGAAGACGTGGACCCGACCTTTAGCTGCAACCCCCTGGGTGGGGAGCCGGACTCACCGCCCCTGCCCCGCCGTGGCTTCGGCAAACTCTGGTGTTCGGATCCCCAGCTCCAGGAGGCCATGGGGACAGTCGTGAAAGAGGAGCGGCTCTGCCAGCACTCGGTCACCCAGCCCTTTGGCAGCGGTCTGCTGCTGGCCTGTTTCGAAGATGCCACCATCCGCTACTTCCGCATCTTGAACGACGGGACCTGGGATGTGTTGGTTCAATAGGAAGTTGCCATGCGCGTCATTGCCGGTAGTGCCAAAGGTCACAAACTCCAGATGGTGCCGGGCGACACCACCCGGCCCATCACCGACCGGGCCAAGGAAGCCCTCTTCAGCATCCTGGGAGACTGGCTGATCGATGCCCGGGTATTGGACCTGTTCGCCGGCACCGGTGCCGTGGGCATCGAAGCCCTAAGCCGGGGCAGCGCCTTTGCCCACTTCATCGACCGCAGCCGCAAGGCCATCCGCACCATCACCGCCAACCTGGAGCATTGCCGCCTGGCCGATCGGGCCCGGGTGGAGCAGGGAGACAGCTTCCGCTTCCTGCAGGAATACCAGGGCGAGCCCTTCGACCTCATCTACATCGCGCCGCCCCAGTACCAGGGGCTCTGGCGCAAGGCGCTGGAAATGGTGGACAGCCGGCCCGAGCTGCTGGCCCCCTTCGGCGCAGTCATCGTCCAGATCCACCCCCGCGAGGAGACGCCGGTCCAGCTGACCCACCTGGAGGAGTACGACCGGCGTCGCTACGGCTCGGTCTTGCTCCTCTTCTACGCCGCGGCCGAGGATCTGGCCGCAGAGGACGAAGGGGAAGAGATGTGATGCTGACGATCGCCATACCCCCTCATTCCCTCTTCTCCGGCGGGAAAGGGGGCCAGGGGGATGGAGGATGAAGAGTGACAAAGGGGAAACAAAAAGGGAGGCCAACGTTGGCCTCCCTTTTTGTTTGACTGACGCTCCAGTCCAGAGCAAAGGGCGGGCGTTTACTCGCCAGCCGCTGCCTCCACCGGGACGTAGACCACGTGACCTTCCGTGGCATCCGCCTCCACGGTCACCTCGGCCGCGGGCTGAACGGCCAGGGTCAGATCGGCCGGGGCCTCCACGGTCACCTGGTAGGTGCCCGCTGCCAGCTCGCTGAAGAGCACGCCTTCCTCGCCGGTCGCCTCTTGGGCCACCGTCTCACCGGCCGCGTCCACCAGGGTCACCTGCACACCGGTCACAGGCGCTTCGCCCTCGTCCAGCGTGCCGTTGCCGTTGGCATCCTGGAAGAGCACCACCGCCACGGCATGGGCGGGCACATCCGCACTGGTGGCCACCTCTGGGGTGGGCAGGGCGACAGCCTCGGCCGGGGCGGCTTCAGCCGGGGCGCTCTCCGCCGGCGCGGGCGCTGCCTCCGCCGGTGCGGCCGCCTCAGCCTCCAGGGACTTCATGGTGCTGAGGGCATCCGAGAGGGCTGCCACAAAGACGTCGAACTGATTGCGGGTGCGATCCAGGATGGCGATGGCCTCACCCAACTCGCCGATCTGGGCATCCTGCTCATCCAGCCGCTGGCTGAGGGCAGCCTCCACCTGGCCAAGCTGGCTCTGGATCTCCCGGGCCTGCTGGGCCACCACGTCCACGTTGTAACTGACAGCGCCCACGTTTTCGTCAACCCGGGCCAGGCTGGCCTCGAAGACCGCCAGGCGTTCACCGCCCGTGAAGCTCAGGGTACCGCCGTTGAGAATGGCCAGCACCAAGAGGGTCAAGAGCATGCCCAGCAGCGCCCCGCCGATGGCGGCCCCAAACATGGCCAGGGAGTCGTTGCGAACAGCACTGTACTCCAACTCCGGCGGTTCTTCCATTCGTTCCACTGATTTGGTCATATCGAGTGATTCCTGATGTACGCTCATACCGCTCCTTCCTGTAGACGAAAACGAGTTGTGGCAGTGACATCTGTTGCGCCCTGAACCCGTGGTTCAGCCCATCCATTATACACGGAGACCGCCAAACGCGCAGATATGCGGGGCAATGGCCGACACGAAGCAGCTGGCATAGGGACCCGGGTCGGCGACCGCCCTGCCTGCGGCGACAGCCGGGAGGACAGGCAGGGAGCATCTGTGCAATTTCGCACAAACAGATGTGATTGTATCTTACCGGCAGCCCGGCCTTTCGTCAAGCCCTTTGCCCGACGTTTCCGCGACGATGGCTCCACATCGACGTTAGACGCGGCTCCATCCCGCCTGACCTGGTGCAGGTTTGGCCTGGAACCCTCGCCCGGACTATAATCAGCCCGGAGTGGGATAGAACGCAAAGACATGGTCACAGAAATCGATACCGAGGCCATCAACCTGGATACGGTGGATTTTCTCCTCTCGGCGGAAGGCCAGGCGATGGCGGCCGAGTGGAGCCGGGCCGACCTGTCCACGGCCAATACCCTGCCCCTGCTGCAGACCTTGCGCCGACAGGTGGCTCCTGCCCAGGCAGGCGCCCTTCTCTCCCTGCTCCGGCTCCGGCAGCGGGGCGCCGAGAAGTTTCCCCACGCCGAACACATGTACTTCACGCCCGAAGCGCTGGAACAAGCCACCGCCTGGGATGTGGCCTGGCATCGGGCCGCCTGGTTCGCCCGCCACCTGCCGCCCGGCCCTGTGCTGGACCTGGGCTGCGGTATCGGCGGGGATACCCTGGCCCTGGCACACCATCGGCCGGTCATCGCCTACGAGCGGGATGAAGTGCGGCTGCGGCTGGCCCAGGCCAATCTCCAGGCGTGGGGACTGGCCGACCGGGTTGAATTCCGCCATGCCGACTGGACCCAGGAGCTGCGGGCGGGCCGGTTGCCCGCAGCTGCCGGCGCATTTGCCGATCCGGCCCGCCGGACCAACGGCCGGCGCATCTTCAGCCTCCACCACATGGAGCCGCCCCTGGCCATCCTGCTGGCCCTGCAGGAGCAGGTGCCGGCTCTGGGGGCGAAGGTCATGCCGGGGGTGGCCGATGAGGAGCTGCCGGCCCATTGTGGCGTCGAATTCATCAGCCATCAGGGGACCTGCAAGGAAGCGGTCCTCTGGTTCGGCCCCCTGGCCCTGGCTGGCCGCTGGGCCAGCGTCCATGTACACGGTTGCTGGCATCGAGTGATCGCCAGTGGCGAAGCGCCGCCCTTGGGCCCCTTGGAGGCGGGCATGTACCTGCACGAGCCAGATCCAGCCCTGATCCGTGCGGGTGCCTTTGCCGAGCTCTGCCAACAGTTGGAAGCGCACCTGTTTGATCCCCAAATTGCCTATCTGGTGGCACCTGCGCTAAAGTGGAGTCCACTGGTTCAATCGTTCCGAATTCTGGAGGTGGCCCCCTTTCACCTGAAGCGCCTCAACCGCCGACTCCACGAACTGGGCATGGCCCGGGTGGAGCTAAAAAAACGGGGGGCGCCCTTTGTGCCAGAAGCATTTCGACCGCGGCTGAAACTGCCCCGGCAGGGCCGCGATGGAGTGGTCATCTTCACCCGCCGCGGCGACGAACGGCTGATGCTGATTGCCGAACGAGTTCAGCCGCCGGCCTCATCGGCAGCCGCCCCGACAGATTCACCGGCCGGGGCATGAATCGACCGGCCCAAGGAGGAAAAGCCCGTGGAACCGGACACACAAATGGTCGAAGCTGACATAGTGGCCCTGGCCCGCCGGGTTGGGGAGCAGTTGCGGATCCATGGCCTCATGTGTGCCACGGCTGAAAGCTGTACCGGCGGCCTGGTGGGCCACCTCATCACGGAGATCCCCGGCAGCTCTGACTACTTTGCCGGCGGCGCCATCGTCTACAGCTACGATGCCAAGGAGCGGGTCCTGGGCGTCAGCCACGAGACCCTGATGGCTGAGGGCGCCGTGAGTGCCAGCGTGGCCCAGCAGATGGCCCAGGGAGCCCGGCGCCTGTACGGCGTGGATGTGGCCGTGGCCATCACCGGCATCGCCGGCCCTGGGGGCGGCACGCCGGACAAGCCCACCGGCACGGTACACATTCACCTGAGCACGGCCGATGGGGTGGAGCGAGGTGCGCGTCACGTCTGGCAGGCGGATCGCCATGGCAACAAGCTCCTCAGCGCCCACGCCGCGCTGGCCATGATCCTGGCCTATCTGGAAGAACGGGCCCGGCCGTGAGTCCGGCGCCCTGGGACGTCCCCAAGGCAACCATGCCGAAAGGAGATTTCACCATGACCCGGGAAGTACTGGTGGATGAGCCGGTAGATGTGCTGGTCCGGCTTTTGCCCGGCGGCAAGATCAGCCCCACCTCTTTCCTCTGGCGGGGCAAGACCCGCTACGTGAGCACCGTAGGCCGGCAGTGGGAAGAGCGGGTGGCGGGGAAATCCCTGCGCTGCTTCCTGCTGCAGACGGTGGACGACAACACCTACGAACTGCGCTGGGACCCGGCCGGAGACCGCTGGACCATCCACCGGGCCTGGCTGCGGGATGCGGTCGTGTGAGCCCGGGCGGAGCAAGAGGAGAAGTGTTCCCATGGCGGCAGAAGTGTCCCAGACCCTGGAGCTGGAACGGGCAACGGCTGCCCACCTCCCCCAGATCCGCCGCTTCCTGCAGCAGGTCCGCCGGCGCCACGTGGACTTTGGCGCCGAAGACTTGCCGGGGCTGGTGGATCGGGCGCACTTCTGGCTGGCCCAGGAGGGAGAGCGGCTGGTAGGGCTCCTCTGTGTTCAGGTGGAGACACGCCCCACCACCCTGCCTCCCACGGCACCAACCCGGGGGTATGTCCGGGCGGCGGCGGTGGCCCACGGCTATAGCCCGGCTCCCCTGCTCGCTGCGCTTTTGCAGCGCGTCGAGGGAGAACTGCGCGCCGCGGGCAACGTTCCGGCCTACCAGTTGATGGCCTACGGAAGCGCGCCCTGGTTGCTGGCCGGTCTGCTGGCCGGGGATTTTACCCAGGTGGACAGTATCCAATTCTATCAGTTGACCAGCCTCCAGCGTCGTCCCTTACCCGAGCCGCCGCCCCAGGTGGCGCAACTGGCCCCGGCCCATGCCGAACAGATGGCCGATCTGGCCGTATTGGATGCCGCGGCCTTTGAGCCTCTGTGGCACTTCAGTCGACAAGATCTGCTGGAGTTGCTGATGCGCAGCCGGCTGCAGGTGGCCCTGTACCAGGGGGAACTGGCTGGTTACTCGGCTCTTTCCAGTAACTCGGAACGGGAGATGCAGCTGGCCCGCCTGGCGGTCCATCCCCGTTTCCAGGGGCAGGGCATTGGCCGCCAACTGTTGTGGGACAGCATCGCCCACGCCCGCCAGAGCGGTTGTCACGTGCTGGCCCTCAACACCCAGACCAGCAACCGGCGCTCCCAGGATCTCTATCGCCGCAGCGGTTTCCAGGCGGTGGGCACGGCCATTCCCGTACTCGTCCGGCTTGTTCGTTAACGTCCGCCTGCAATCTATTTTTCCCCAGAAAGCCGATTTATCCCCAGAGTTATCCCCATTCTTAGCAAAACTTGTGGGCAACATCACTGATTCAACTGGGGAAATCGCGATAAAAGCGTTTTCATTCAATCCAACACCCATTCAAACCCATCGGGATAAAAGGAGTTTCCCCCATGAAACTGGACAACCGTGTCGCAATTGTCACTGGCGCCGGTTCGGGTATCGGCCGGGCCATGGCCACTCTCTTTGCTGCCGAAGGCGCCCGCGTCGTGGTGGCCGACATTGTCGCCGAACGGGTGGATGAAACGGTAGCGGCCATCCGCACGGCCGGCGGAGAAGCCACCGGCTTCGTGGGCGACGTCTCGTCGCCAGAAGATGTGGCGCGGATGATCGACCTGGCTTCCGAGACCTACGGCCGGCTGGACATCCTCTGTAACAACGCGGGCATCATGGATCGGATGGCGCCCGCGGCCGATGTGCCCCTGGACCTGTGGGAGCGGGTGCTTCGCATCAACCTGACCGGCCCCTTCCTGGCCTGTCGCAAGGCCATCCCGCTGATGCGAGCCCAGGGCGGCGGCGTCATCCTCAACACGGCCTCCGTGGCAGGGCTCCATGGCGGACGGGCCGGGGCGGCGTATACCGCCTCCAAACACGGCGTCATCGGCCTGACCCGCAACATCGCCTACATGTACGCCACCGAAGGCATCCGCTGCAACGCCATCTGCCCGGGCGGCACCGAGACGGCCATCGGCCTGGGTGGCGAGCCCAACGAATTTGGGTTGAATCGCATGCAGTTGGGCGCGGCCAGCATGCCCCGAACGGGCAAACCGGAAGAGATTGCCCGGGTAGCCCTCCACCTGGTCAGCGATGACAGCAGCTTCGTCAACGGTGCCGTGGTGGTGGTGGACGGGGGCTGGTCCGCCTATTGATGGGGATCCCGCCCCAGCGGTTGCGGCGTGAGCATCCTCAGATGCGGCCCCATCCCCTCTCGGCCGGTCAGCAGCACCCCTGAACGGGGTCCTGGCGGAGTACGTCGCGCGCCGCCCACAGATCGCCGGGCTGGTCCAGGTCCTGGGCCAGGGTCACGGATCGGTAAACCCGATAGGCAAGCCCTCGGCGCCGGAGCTGGGCAAGATGGGCCTGGAAGCTCTCCTCCCCGAAGGCAAAATCCAGCACGTCCGGCGGACGCAGGCAAAGGGCATTGGTGCCGCCGTCACGGCTGGGGGCTATCACGACCTGCACATCTGGATCTTGAGCCATGCCATAGAGGCCATGTAGATCGGCCACCGTCAGAAAGGGCAGGTCCGCAGGGAGTACCAGCAACGCCTGGGCTCCCTGCGCCTGGATGTGGGTACGGGCCTGCGCCAACGCTCCATTCAATCCCCCGTCCTCCACTTCCGGCAGGCCGAGGAGCCCTCGCCCACGGGCCAGAGCCAGAGCCTCCTCGTCCCGACTGATCACCAGGACCTGAACCGGGAGGTCGCTGGCCTTCAGAATGTCCAATACCCTGGTCAACAGGCGACGGTTGAGGGCCGTCCGGGCCGAAGGCGACAACATGCCGGAGAGGCGGCTCTTGCCTTCGGGGAAGGGCTTGACCGGTATCACACACCAAAAAGGCAGCATCAGTGGTTCACGATTTCGGCGCGGCGTTTCGACGCGGAGTCGGCGAGCATGTTCCACAGCCTGGGCCGACCTGGTGCGGTCTGGCGTAAATACCCCGACAGAAATTCGCCGATAATCTCCACCAGAGATGGCCTCGGCGAATTTCGGCCGGGATTCACTGGGCCGATGGGCTCGAGTCCAGCGAGGACGGCGAATAGGAGGGAGAGGCCAGCAGCCCGGCCCCAAAGTCCAGAAGGGCCGTGGCCAGCGCCCGCCTGGAGGCCAGGTCGGTCATGATGGTGTCCGTGACCAGGACCGGCATGTCCAGGGAGCGCTCCAGCACGGCGTCCTGACGATCCAGGACAAAGCCATCCAGCAGGTCCGAGAAGTGATCGGCCACGGTCAAAGGGCTGATCATCTGCCCCAGTTCCTGCATCAGCTTGGCCGCGGGGCCTTTCAGGGCCCGCCCCCCCACGATGGGGCTCACGGCCACCTTGGGCGCGGGGAGTTGCTGCAGCCGCCGCCGCAGCCCTGGAACGCTCAAGATGGGATCCAGGCTGAGGTATGGGTTGCTGGGGCACAAGACCACCAGGTCCGCCCGCTCCAGGGCGGCACGCACCGGTTCGGTCATCCGGGCCTGGTCGGCGCCCACAAAGCTCAAATCGATCACCATGGGTTCACAACGTCGGCGGACGAAATAGTGCTGGAAAGGCAGATCCCCCTCGTCGGTGTGAACCAGGGTGCGAACCGGGTCATCGCTCATGGGGAGAATGGTGGACGGAATCCCGAAGCTGCGGCGCAGGCGTTCGGTCACTTCGGTCAGGGAGAGGCCCTGGCGCAGCCATTCCGTGCGGCGCAGGTGAACCGCCAGATCCCGGTCGCCCAGGCGGAACCAGTCCTCCCCACCCAGGAGAGACATGGCCTCCAGGACGGCAAAGGTCTCATCGGCCCGCCCCCAACCCGTTTCCGGGTTGTGGACGCCGGCCAGATTGTACATCACCGTGTCCAGGTCCGGACAGATTGTCAGGCCCCAGTGTTCAAAGTCGTCGCCGGTATTGACGATCACAGTCAGGGCGCCGGGGGGAAGGGCTGCCTGTAGTCCGGCGGCCAACTTGGCTCCCCCCACGCCGCCAGCCAACGCCACCACTTGTTCAATCCTCGAGGATCGGTTCATTGGAAAGGCCACTCCATCTATCTTGTTCAGCGCCACACCACCCGACTCTCCAGGGGAGCCCGCTCCCGTTGCCGCTCTTCGGCCGGGTAGCCCACGGTGATCAGGGCCTGGGGATGCCAGGTGGGCGGCAGGTCCAGGACATCTCGCACCAGTTCGGGCACAAAGAGGGGAGCGCACATCCAGCAGGCGCCCAGCCCCAGGGCATGGGCCGCCAACAGGAGGTTCTGGCAGGCCAGGGCCACGCTCTGGACGGCCATGGTCCACTCAGCCTGATTGCGACGGACATCCGGATATTGGTCCATCTCGTCCATGGAGAGGGCCGCCACGATCAGGGCCGGCGCAGCGGTGAGGCGGGCCTGGCTGATGGCCACCCGACGTTCGATGAAGGCCGAATCTGCGCCATCTGCGGCCAGATCTTGCCGCCACCGCTCCCCCATGCGCAGCGCCAACGCCTGACGGGTGGCCTCGCCGGTCACCACACAGAAGCGCCACGGCTGGCGGTTGTGGGCGGACGGTGCCCAGCGGGCTGCGTCCAGCAATTTCAGCAGTGTCTCCCGCTCCACCGGCCGCGCCTGGTAGCGTCGGATGGACCGCCGCCCCCGGATCAACGTCCAGAAGCCTTCCCAGGGGAAGGCCGACGGGGAAAGGACTTTCTCCGGATCCGACGTCGCCGCTTCAGCCACCAGCCGCTGCTCCTCTCCGTTGCCTGACATCTGGTGCCTGACATCTGGGATGCCCGGCCATGAAGTCTTCGTCCATGGGTCATCAAGACATCGGGCAAACAGGCCCGGGCCTGTTGTCGCCCCAACGCCCGCTGACAGAGGGGATTATAGCACGCCCAGGCCCATCCCGAAATTGACCTTGACGGGGGCGTGTGCCAAGTGTACACTAGCGCTGGCGCCCTTTTCCGGGCGCGCATCAGACAGCGATGATGCCGGGCAGGAAGAAACTCACGCCATCCCCGGCTTGACCGAGAACCTGAAATCACCTGGATAAAATCACCTGGATAGAGGGAGAGTCCACCATGAGCAATGGGCAAGGAACCGATGGCGCTCGCCAGCGGGTGGCGCTCTATCTGCAAGACAAACATCCCATCCGCGATGGCATGGAGTATGCCCGTTACGCCGAGGCCAGGGGCTTTGAGGCCGTCTGGCAGGCAGAAAGTCGCCTGGTGCGGGATGCCATCGTGCCCATGGCGGCCTACGCCGCGGTGACGGAACGAATCAAAGTGGGGTCCGGCGTCATCAACAACTGGACCCGCAACATCGGCCTCCTGGCGGCCACCTTCCTGACCCTGGACGACCTGGCGCCCAACCGGATCATCTGTGGCATTGGCGCCTGGTGGGATCCCCTGGCCCGCAACGTGGGCATCCAGCGTCGCAAACCGCTGAAGGCCATGCGCGAGACGGTGGAAGTGTTGCGACGCCTGCTGGCCATGGAAAATGTGACCTTTCACGGCGAATTTCACCACGTGGAGGGCATCGAGCTGGATGTGGTCCACGGCCGCCGGGAGCCCCGTCATGTGCCCATCATGATCGGCGCCACCGGCCCCCAGATGATGGAGCTGGCCGGGGAGATTGCAGACGGCGTGGTGCTCAACTACTGCGTGCCGCCGGAGTATAACCTCCAGGCCATGGAGCACCTGGAAAAGGGCGCCGCCCGGGCCGGCCGCAGCCTGGACGACATCGACCGCCCCCAACTCATCGTCTGTTCCGTCCACGAGGATCGCCAGGTGGCCCTGGACGGCGCCCGGGAACTGCTTACCCAGTACCTGGCCCAGCAGCCCCACATCGCCCAGGCCAGCGGCGTCAAGCCCGAGGTGGTAGAGCGGATCCAGTCTATCCTGGGCTGGCCAGCCACCCGCGAACAGGTGCGCCAGGCCATGCCCCTGGTGCCGGACGAGCTGGTCCAGCGCATCACCGCCAGCGGCACCCCTGCGGAGGTCAAGGCCAAGGTGCGGGAATACCTGGCCAACGGCGCCACCTGCCCCATCCTCTACCCCCTGGGCGACGTGAAGATGATGATCGACACCTTCGCCGATGGCTATTGAAGCATCCAACACATCCACCAGAACGGCCGCCATGCTCAAATTTATCGCCATGACTCTGTCTACGGCCATCTGCCTGCGCCTCTACCTGGGCTGGAGCCGCCGCCAGGCGGAAGCCCAGATAGAGGAGATGCAGCGGGCTGCATTCAACACACCGGGGGCCGCGCCGCCCATCCCGGCAGCAGTCGTGGTGGCCGGCGCCGGGCTGGTGGGCGGCCATCTGCTCCTGGCCCGGCTGCTGGGTCAGCCAGGCCGACAAACAGCCCTGAGCCTGTTGCTGGGAGGCATGGTGGGCGGCCTCTCCTTCTGGCGTGCTGGGGCCAGGGAGGCGCCATGATCGTCCGCGAAATGCCCGACGGCCGGCTCCTCTGCATCCACCAGACCAGCCACGCGCTGATGGCGGCCAGCTTTTGCCGCCACTGGGGCAACCGGGACTTTGCCCGGCCCGAGCCCTACGATATCACTCTCCTGGCTATCGCCCAGCATGACAACGGCTGGTACGAATGGGAGCAGCAGCCTGAGCTGCGCCCCGACGGCTATCCCATGGACTTTATCCATGGTCCCCAGGCCGAGACCAAACTCGATCTCTGGCGCCGGGGCGTGGCCCGGGCCTGGGCCCAACATCCCTACGCCGGCGTCCTGGTGGGCAACCACGCTGCCTACCTCTACCAGGGCGGGCTGGAAGACGTGACCGATCCATCCGAGCGCCGCCTGATCCAGGCATTTCTGGACGAACAACAGGAGCGGCAGGATCTCCTCCGGGCGCGCTTTGGCCAGGATGCCGCCATGGCCCGGGCGTTGCGCCCAGCCGTGCTGGAGTCCAACACCCGCCTGCTCCAGTTCGGCGACTCGGCCAGTCTTCAGGTGACCATCCCCTGGGCCAGCCGCCGTACCTTCCCCCGCTGCCCGCTGGATGGCGAAGGGACCTTTGTCTCCATCGAGATGGAACACGGGGATGACACCATCACCTTCGATCCATGGCCCTTCGACGTGGACCACTTCGATGTGACGATCCACGGCCGGCTCCTGAGCCAGCGCCGATTTGACCACGCCGCTGCCTACCATGCCGCCCTGGCAGAAGCGCCCTATCACTGCCTCACCTGGCAGGTGATCCGACCGGAATGAGACCGGAATCAGAATCGAATTGCCCATGTATCGTTTTTACGCAGCACCCACCACCCTGGACGAAGCCCTGCGCCTGAAGGCCGAATACGGTGAACAGGCCCGCATCATCGCCGGAGGCACCGACCTGCTCCTGGAGCTGGCCCGGGGAACCCGCACCGGCCCGGACGGTCAGCCCCTGGGCCTCATCGACCTGACCCGGGTCCCCGGCCTGGCCGAGATCTGGGAGGCGGACGGCGCCATCCACCTGGGCCCCCTGGTCACCCACAATCAGTGTGTGGCCAGTTCCCTGGTGGTCCAGCATGCCTTTCCCCTGGCCCGAGCCTGCTGGGAGGTGGGCGCGCCCCAGATCCGCAACCGGGCCACGGTGGCCGGCAACATCATCACCGCCAGCCCGGCCAACGATACCCTTGTCCCCCTGCTGGCCCTGGATGCCACGGTGACGGTAGAAAGCGCGGCCCGCGGGGCGCGTACCCTTGCTTTGAAGGACTTCTGCACAGGCTTCCGACAGGTGGATCTCGCGCCGGATGAGATCCTCACCCGCATCTCTGTTCCCCAACTGGAGGAGGAGCAGGAAGGCACCTTCATCAAACTGGGCCTCCGCCGTGCCCAGGCCATCAGCGTACTCAGCGTGGCCGCCGTAATCACCTGGGACCCCGGGCGAAGTCGGGTCCAGCGAGCA
This sequence comes from Litorilinea aerophila, assembly GCF_006569185.2. Taxonomy (NCBI): domain Bacteria; kingdom Bacillati; phylum Chloroflexota; class Caldilineae; order Caldilineales; family Caldilineaceae; genus Litorilinea; species Litorilinea aerophila. The sequence goes on from NZ_VIGC02000048.1 coordinate 21,807, forward strand.
GCCATCAGCCTGGGGGCCGTGGCGCCCACCGTCGTGCGCGCTCCCCAGGCCGAAGAGTACCTGGCGGGCCGCCCCCTGACCGACCAGGTGATCCTGGAGGCGGCCCGTCTGGCCCAGGCTGCGGCCTCGCCCATCGATGACGTGCGGGGAAGCGCCACCTATCGCCGGGCCATGGTCGAAACCCTGGTCAGCCGCATCCTGCGCCAGATCCGGGATGGCCAGAGCCGGGCAGGCTGGCCCGAGAGGCCGGTTCTCCTGTGGGGCCAGGGTGATGGACGCTGGCCTTCGTCTGCCGCCCACCCGGAAGACCGGATCGGGCCGGCCCGGGTCAACGGTCAACCTGTGGAGCTGATGCCCGGTGCGACCCTGCTGGAGAGCCTGCGCGCGGCCGGGTTTGTGGGCGTGAAGGAAGGCTGTGCCGAGGGGGAATGTGGCGCCTGCACCGTTTTTCTGGACGGCATGGCCGTGATGGCCTGCCTGGTGCCGGCGGAGCGGGCTCGGGGCAGCCAGGTGGTCACCGTGGAGGGGCTGGGCAACCCTGCCGCCCTACATCCGGTGCAGGCCGCCTTTGTCCAGAGCGGCGGGGTTCAGTGTGGCTACTGCACTCCCGGCTTCATCATGAGCGCCGCCAAGCTCCTGGAAGAGCGTCCCCACCCCACCCGGGCCGAAGCGGAGGAAGCGTTGACCGGCAACCTGTGCCGCTGTACCGGATACCGCAAGATCCTGGATGCAGTGCTCATGGCAGGCAGCCGCCCGCCCGCCCGCCTGGCAGATCCTGCCCCCGAACCAGGGAAAGACGAGGCCACATCATGAAGCCAGAGCAGACGCCATCGGGCCGCATCCATCTGGGTCCCGTGGTCCAGGTGGGCATTGTGGTGCGGGATGTGGAAGCCACCCTGCGCGCCTGGATGGAACGCTTCCACCTGCCGCCTGCCCGGATCGTGGACTGGCCACCAGAAGGCACCGATCTGGCGGCAACGGCCACTTACCGGGGCGGGCCGGGCCGGTTTCGCATGCGCCTGGCCTTTGTGGAGACCGGCCCGGTCCAGCTGGAGTTTATCCAACCCCTGGAAGGCGAGAACATCTACAGCGAATTTCTGGCCGAGCATGGCGAAGGCATCCATCACCTTCTCTTCGAGGTGGACGACCCCGAGGCGGTGGCCGCCGGCCTGGAGGTGCCCATCCTCCAGAGCGGCGGCTCCACCCTGCGGCCAGGCGCCCTCTGGGCCTACCTGGACACCCAGGCGCTCCTGGGCGCCATGATTGAACTGCGCACCCGGCAGGAGTCCGCCAGCGAATCCTTCGGCGATCCCGCCGGCGCCCCCTGAAGTGGCCGGCGGCCCCTTCCAGCGACGATTCCAAACCTCTTTATCAGTCACCTCGTTTATCAGCCACCTTGGGCTACGCCATCCGCGCCCGGGGGCGGTGGGGTCCACGGCCATAGTGCTGTAGCCGAAGCCCGAGCAGCACCAGGCGCTTCCCGACCCAGGCCGCCAAACGGCGCGACACCGGTGTCCGGGAACCCACCCGGCGGGCCTGGCTGGCCAGGGCCAGCAAGCGCTCCTTCTCGGCCTCCTGCAACCGCTCCCGACGTTTTTCCTCGTCCAGGGCAGCCAACATCCCCAAATGATCTGGCAATAGAAACATGGCAGGTTCCCCTCCTCCAGGCAACCCTTTGCCTCACAATCGCTGGCCCACGTCAAGAGGGGCCAGACGGTGCCGGTGTTACCGCGACGGCATGATAGCCGAAGGCTCGCAACCAATTCTAGCAGGAAATACAAGAAAGTCAATAAGCAATATGAATATAATCAATATCTACATCAATTTCTTAAAAACAAACAACCAATTTGCCACCATATCTCAAACCAGCCATTAACTACCCCCAGCCGCGCACCGACGGCTGCCAACCGCCGCGACGGTGTACGCCATGCACGTAGGTGCGGTATGGATACCGCACGGATGCCGTCCCGTATGGAAACGGGACCTACGGCTACGGGGACGCCAGGGGATTGGCATCGGTGGTTGTGAATCACCACGACGCCCCGCCTCCACCGAAGTGGGACGTCCCCTACCCCACTTGCCCCACATTCGCAGTTGACATTATAGAACACATGAGCTAAAATGGCCACAATCTCCCAGGACTCCTGGCATGGCTCCACTCCGGCGCCGTCCTGTTCACGGGAGGCTGTCGCTCGGCAGGCCCTGGGGGCGCGTCGAGCCACCGGCACCAGGCAGGGAGCGGACCCCACCTCTGGCTCCCACGGACTCCGAAAATGGAGACAACCATCATGGAAAGTGGAAAACTGAAAGCGCTGGAAACCACCCTGGCCAATTTGAACAAGAAGTATGGCGAAGGCGCGGTTATGAAGTTGGGCGAGGCGAAGCGGCTGCAGGTGGAGGTGATTCCCACGGGCAGCCTGAGCCTGGACATCGCCCTGGGCGTGGGCGGCATGCCCCGGGGCCGCATTGTGGAGATCTACGGGCCCGAAAGCTCGGG
>NZ_VIGC02000049.1 GCF_006569185.2 Litorilinea aerophila
GCAACACCTACCGATGGCAGCTGGATTCCCTGGCGCCCCAGGCTGGTGGGAGCATTACCCTGGTCGCGCAGGTTGCATCTGGACTGCAGCCCGGCTCCCAGGTGGCCAACACCGTTGAAATCGCCGCAAAAGAGGAACTCATTTTGGCAAACAACATCAGCACGGCCTGGTTCCAGGTGATGGAGGAACCCGGTAATACCTCTCCTCCGGCGGACGTGGCGGTGAGCCTGTGGGTGGAGCCGACCAGTGGACCGGCGGGTTCCACGGTAACTTACACCATCGCCTACAGCAATGTGGGTGAACTTGCTGCTACGGACGTGGTGATCACAGATGTCATTCCGGTCTCCCTCACGGTCAGCCAGGTGTACACCAGTGGCGCACCGCTGGTGGATACCAGCAGCGGCAACACCTACCGATGGCAGCTGGATTCCCTGGCGCCCCAGGCTGGTGGGAGCATTACCCTGGTCGCGCAGGTTGCATCTGGACTGCAGCCCGGCTCCCAGGTGGCCAACACCGTTGAAATCGCCGCCTCCCAGGAGATCTCCCTGGCGAACAACATCAGCACGGCCTGGTTCCAGGTGACCGACCAACCGGGGAGCGCCGTTTATCTGCCTCTGATCCAGAGAGGGACAGAGTAGATTTCCTGCAGGCCGAAGCGGCCGACATGGTCCATACATTTTAAATTTCGCGGCGAGGCCGATGTCGACAATGGCGTGGACATCGGCCTCCGATTGTTACGGAAACTCACGCTGAGTCCACAGCAGAACCATAGATTCCACATCTGTCTCCATAATAGACGAATGCTCCCCAAATCCGTATACTGGGTGAGGGCGGCGGCCATTCATCTTCGATCAGGCCTCCGTCCTGAAACCTGGGCCATGTCCAACCCGACGATCATCCCTGCATAAAATCAATTGCACAAAATCAAAGGAATCATCATGAAAATTTCCCGCATCCAACTCTTTCCCATCGCCACCCCCCGAGAGACGGGGATCGCCAACCAGCACGTTATCGTCCGGCTAGAGGCCGGCGACAGCCACGTGGGTTGGGGCGAGATGAGCGACCTCTCCCACGTGCCCATGTACCAGTTCGACATTCCCGAGCTGGAGCGCATGCTCAATGAGCTGCTACGGGGCCGGGATGCACGCAATATCGCCCAGATCGAGGACGACCTGATCCGCTTTTTCCCCGACGAAGGACACATGTACAGCCGCTCCGGCCTGGTCCGCCAGGGGATCGACCTGGCCCTCCACGACCTCAACGCGCGCGCCCTGGGCGTGCCGGTCTATCAGTTGTTGGGAGGTAAGCTGCGGGATCGCATGCGGGTCTGCTATCCCATTTTCCGCATGCGCTCGGTGGAGGAGGTGGAGCCCAACCTGCAGCGGGTGGAGGAGAAGCTAACCCAGGGCTTCGACCTGATCCGGGTCTACGTGGGCGCCAATTTGGAGGCGGATGAACTTTTCTTGAAGAAGTTCACCGAACGCTTCCACGGCCGGGTTGAGATCAAGTCGCTGGATTTTTCCAACCTGCTGGACTGGCGACGGGTGGCCATGGCCCTGGAGCGCTTTGACGACCTGTGCGATTACATGCTGGTGGAGAGCGGCGCACCCCGCAACGACATCGAAGGCCTGGCCCAACTGCGCCGGCGCAGCCGACGGCCCCTCTCCGAGCATGTGTTACACATCCACCACGGCTGGCAGTTGCTCTCCGCTGGTGCGGTGGATATCCTCAACGTGTCGCCCTACCTGTTGGGTGGACTGCGAGCCAGCCTCCGCCTCATTGCCCTGGCCGAAGCCGCCCGGGCCAGCGTCCTCATCGGTACCACCCAGGAGCTCAGCCTGGGCACGGCCGCGGTGGCCCATCTGGCTGCGGCGGCTCGGGTGCTGGATTACCCCGGCGACAACACCGGTCCTCAGCTCTACACCGCGGATGTGGTCAAGGCACCGGTCCAGTACGTCAACAGCCACCTGTTGGTCCCCGAAGGCCCGGGGCTGGGGGTGGAGGTGGATGAGGACAGGCTGCAGGCCATGACCGCCGGCGCCCAGTGGACCTTCGGCACGGACCTGGCCGGCGTGCTAGACCGCACGCCCAAGGAGCGGCCCTCGGCCCGGCGGGGGGACAGCCTCCAGGGATAGGGCTTTAAATAGAAAGTTCGTTTAAAAGATGGAGCCACGGCAAATCGGCGGCGACGTTCCGATGCAAGCGCTGCGCACCTCCTGCAGGATTTCCGTAGCAGAAGGGACGACTTCGCCGCCCCGCCGCTCCAGGATTTGCTGTTGGAGGGCCTGGGCATCGGCCTGTGCAGTACGCCAGGCTTGCCATTCGCGCCAGGCCGCATAGTCATCTACGGAGACCAGTACGGCCGCGGGCTGTCCATGCCGCTCGATGATGTACGTGTCGCCGCCATATTGGACCTCGTTGATCAGGTTGCCCAGCTGGCGTCGAGCTTCGTATGCACTGATTTTCTTTTCCATCCTAACTCCCCATACCAGAACTTGCCGTATAACCGCCTGGCAGATTTGTGTAGTTTACACAATGCTTCTGTGCAATTATCCCTGTAGCCGCCGCTTTTTGTCAAAAGATATAGACGCCCTCGTTTCCTCAGCGGTATCCCAAGTCCTGGACTGTAGGGGGCGGTTTGATGGAACGATGATTTGTACAATGCCGTGGTACAAGTCCAAGGGTGGATCTTTACTGATAGGCCAGGGATCCATCCTCTCGCCAGCTGAAGGGACGGTGCCAGCTGCGGAAGGGGTACTTCCCCAGCGCCTCCACGTTCAGGTCGATCCCCAGGCCCGGCTTCTCCGGCAGCTCCAGATAGCCATCCACCAGTTTCATGGGCTCATCCACGATCTCCCGGCGGGGGCCCTCGTCGTCTGCGTGGTATTCCAGGATGAGGAAGTTCTGGGTGCTGGCGGCGAAGTGGACGTTGACCGCGGTGGCCACCGGGCCACAGGGGTTGTGGGGCGCTACACTCACGTAGTGGGCCTCGGCCATGGCCGCGATCTTTTTCATCTCCCACAGGCCACCGGTCACGCAGATGTCGGGCTGGATGATCTCCACCGCCTGGAGCTTGAGCAGGTCCCGGAATTCGTGGCGGGTGTAGAGCATCTCACCGGTGGCCAGGGGGACGTCGGTGTGCTGGCTCAGTTTGGTCAGCGCGTCGTAGTTCTCCGGCCGTAGGGGCTCTTCGACGAAGAAGGGGCGATAGGGCGCCACCACCTGACAGAGCTGGAGCGCCCGCCCCGGTTCGAAGATGCGCGCGTGGGGATCCAGCCCGATGTCGATGTCGTCGCCCACGGCCTCCCGCACCGCGGCCACCCGCTTCTCCGTCTCCCGCAGGACCCGATTCCAGGGCATGGCCTGCCAGCCCGGCGGCAGGGGCCCCATCTTGATGGCAGTGTAGCCATACTTTTCGATCAGCGCCACCGCATTGTCTGCCAGCTCTTCCGGCGTGTCGCCCCGGGGCGACTGGTAGACCCGCACCTTCTCCCGGCACTTGCCGCCCACCAGCCGATAGACGGGCAGCCCGGCTGCCTTGCCGGCAATGTCCCACAGGGCATGTTCGATGCCGCTGATGGCCGCGTTGAGCACCATGCCGCCGGGGAAGCGGGAACCCGCGTACATCAGTTGCCACAACCCCTCAATGTCCCGGGGGTCACGGCCCACCAGCCATTCCGCGAAATCCCGAATGACCTCCACCGTGGCTTTATCCGGACCACAGGAGTAGGCCTCCCCTACGCCGTAAATTCCTTCATCGGTATGGACCTTGACGTAGGGGATATTGCGATGACCCAGGTTGACCAGGAATGTTTCGATCTGGGTGATTTTCATGATTCATCCTTTCAGCCCGGTGGTGACGATGCCCTGGACAAAGTATTTCTGGGCCATGAAAAAGAGGGCCAGGGGGGGCAGGGCCACGATCAGGGATGCAGCCATCAAGATCGCCTCCCGGGGCTCGTCACTTTCGAAGGGGTTGGAGACAAAGTAGCGCAGGCCGATGGACAGGGTGAACTTCTCCGTGGAGTTCAGGAAAATCAAGGGGCCGATGAACTCGTTCCAGTGTTGGATGAAGGAGAAGATGGCCACCGTGGCCAGCGCGGCCTTGGAGAGGGGCAGCACGATGTTCCAGAAGATGCGCACGGACGAGGCGCCATCCAGTTTGGCCGCTTCATCCAGGTCCCGGGGGATGGTCATGAAGAACTGGCGCAGCAGGAAGATGTAGAAAGCGCCGCCGCCGAAGAACGACGGCACGATCAGCGGCAGGAAGGTGTTGATCCAGCCCAGATAGCGGAACAGGAGAAACGTGGGCACGATGGTGACCTGCCAGGGGAGCATCATGGTGCTCAGAACCACGAAGAAGAGCGTATCCCGGCCCGGGAATCGGAAGCGAGAAAACCCATAGGCCACAGCCGCCGCCGATAAAATCTGCCCCAACATGGCCAGGCCAGTGACCACCACCGTATTCCAGATGAACCTGGCGAAGGGCGCAATGGTGAAGACGTCCCGGTAGTTTTCCCAGCGGATCTCCTGGGGCCAGAGGGTGGGCGGAAAGAGATAAATCTCGGTGATGGGTTTCAGCGAGCTGGAGATGGTCCAGAAGAAGGGCAGGCTGAAGGCGATGCCGGTCACAATGGCGATGGCGTAGAGGGTCAAGGTCATGAGGCGCCCGGTCCACGTGTTGCGGCCGGCACGCCGGCTTGCCACGCTTTCGGCTGCGTAGGCAGGTGCCCGTTGTTCGGTCGTAGTCATGGCCACCTCTCATGCAAACTCGTAGTAGACCCAGCGGTCGGACAGCTTGATCTGCAGGTAGGAGAGAATGAAAATGATGACGAAGAAGATCCAGGCCAGGGCCGATGCATACCCCATCTGGAAGTAGCTGAAGGCATTGTAGTATAGATGGAGCATGAAGAACCAGGTGGCGTAGTTGGGTCCTCCGTCGGTGGCCACATAGGCCAGGGAGAAGACACTGAAGCTGCCGATGACGCCCAGGATCAGGTTGAAGAGGATGACCGGCGAAATCAGGGGCAGGGTAATGTGAAAGAAGCGTTGCACCGCGTTGGCCCCATCGATTTCAGCCGATTCGTACATTTCCTTGGGGACCCCCTGCAGGCCGGCCAGGAAGATGATCATGCGCCCGCCGCCAATGCTGGACCACAGGGAGATCAGGATGATGGACGGGATCGCCCACTGCCGGCTGGTGAGCCAGCCTGGGCCGTCGATGCCCACCTGGTACAGGAGATAGTTGACCAGGCCCACCTGGGGTTGGAGCAGCCAGGCCCAGAGAATGGCCATGGCCACCACAGGCGTCAGGGAGGGCAGGTAATACATAGCCCGGAAGACTGACCGCCCACGCAGGTTTTGGTTGAGTAGCATGGCCGCCAGCAAAGACAAGAAGACGCCCACGAACACAGTCACCACCGAGTAGTAGGCCGTCCGACCCAGGGAAGGCCAGAACAGTTTGTCCCGGAAGAACGCCTCCTGGTAGTTTTCCAGGCCGATCCAAATGGGGGTCCCACCGATCTTGTACTGGGTGAAGCTGAGGTAGAAAGAGGCGATAATCGGCCCCAGGGAAAAAACCAGGAAGCCAATCACCCACGGGCTGATCCAGAGGTATCCCTCCAGCGCCTCACGGCGCTGAAGTGGCGTACCGAACCAGGATTTCTTCATCGTTCCCACCCTTCATCTTTTTCAGTTTCTGCCTGTAGAACACACCAGGGGGAAGGCGGTGCGAGACCGCCCACCCCCTGGGGATACATCCGATTGTGGCCAAAGGTGCCTGTTGCCAGAAGGCTACGGACGAGGTTTGTCCAGGATGGCCTGGATCTGGGCGGTGACGTCGTCGATGAAGGCCTGGGTGGGCTGTTCTTCCCCAGCCCACAGGGGCTGCATGAGCTGGGCGAAGGCATTTTCGGCCTCTTCCTGGCGCCAGTTGGCCGTGATGCGGCTGGCCTGGGCGTTGTCCATCACCTCTTTGAAGACCCGCCGGAAGGGGAAGACCAGCAGCTCCTCGGCGCCGTACACGTCGGGGCGGCCGCCCACGGTGCCGCCGATGAGCCCCAACTGAACGCCGCTGTCCCGGTTGCAGAGATATTGCACCCAGAGGAAGGCCTCGTCCGGATGCTGGGTGGTGGTGGTGACACAGTAGGCGTCCACCTCGTAGTCGGAGCCACCCACGCCGCCGGGGCCTACCGCATTGGGCGCCACCATCCACTCGAACTTGTCGCCGATGGCGCTGCCGGTGACGGAGACGGAGGTGCCGCCCTGGTACATACCCAGCACGCCGCTGATCCACATCTGGTTGGCGTCGCCCACGATCTGCTCCGGCGTGGGAGATACCTTGTGGGTGTGGAAAAAGTCATAGAGGAAATTGATGGCCTGCATGCCCGTTTCCGAATTGAGCTGGAATTGGGTGCCGTCCTCGTTGAGCAGCTCTGTGCCAAAGGCCCGGAAGAGGGTCACGAAGGCCTTCCACGTGGTGCTGGGCAGATAGCCGAATTGGGTGGTGCGTCCGCCGTCGGTCTTGGTCAACGCCTTGGCGATCTCCACCTGCTCGGCCTGGGTCCAGCCCGCCTGAGGATAGTCCAGGCCGGCTTCATCCAGTGCCGTCTGGTTGTAGTAGACGATGGCCAGGCCAGGATGCGCCTTGAAGGGCAGACCCAGCAGGTTGCCCTCCACGGTGATGGCGTTGATGCAGCCCTCATACCACTGGCTCAGGTCCACGTTGTGGGAGGCCACCAGATCGTCGATGGGGGCGATGATCCCCTGGGCCCAGGCGAACTGGATCTTGGCCTGCCCCAGCGCGCTCCAGACCACGTCGCCCAAGGTGCCGCCGGCCAGCATGGTGGAAATTTTGGCGGAAAATTCCGCGCCAGGGAAGGATTCCTTGACGATTTCGATATTGGGATGCTCTTCCATGAATTTGGGCATCTGCAGGTCGTAGAGGGTGTCCTCCTGCTGGCCGATGCGGGCATGGAAGCGGATGGTGACCTTTTCTGCGGCAGGGGCCGCTTCGCCCGATGACCCTTCCTGGGCGGCCGGCTGGCTGGCCGGGGCCGGTGCACAGGCGGCCAGGGCCAGGCCCACAGTGCTAAATGAGGCCAGACGCAGGAAGTCTCGGCGGGTGACAGCATGCTTTGCCATTGGTTCCTCCTTGGTGGATGGTAGATAGGACAATTAGACCGGCCTGTCGGACTTGTGGTAAGGATTCGCCGTTAGGTCGATGCTGGAATCGGCGTACAGCTTCGAGATGCAACCATAAATTGGGGGAACGACCGGAAATGGATGAACAAACAAGAACAGGAAGTGGATGTGAAGTTGGGCAGGTTTTGCATGAAAATGGTCAGACCATTGTTGCAGGGCAGATTGTAGGCCACCCTGCGGGAATTGTCAATCTAACGGCGATCTCATTTGTGCGGCTGAAATGGGCTTTTGATGACTAAACTGTATCGTGAAATGTGAGATTTGTCAAGTAAGTATTGTAGACAATCGACACTTTCTGTTGCCCGCTTGGGCCCGGCAGGAGCGCCTGGCTCGCGCTGAACTCCCTCCACCCATTCTTCCGGCCTGGCGCCATCGACAGGGCAGGGCTGCCCAATGGGGCAGGTAGACGCTATCGGTATCTCCGTTGTCCCCCAGGTCTCCATCCGGTACAGTGGTTCCAGAGAAAAAAGATGCGGCTTCCGTGGCTGGTGGCCCGGGCCCTTTGCTGGCAACCTGCTGGCCTGACCAGCCCCCCCACCACGACCGAAGCTGTGACCCTGTAAGGAGGTATTACGTGACCTTTGATGTCAACGTCCTGCTGGACAGCTTTTCCCAGTTCGCGGCCGGCTTCATCGCCCGCCTGCCCTACACCCTGGCGGGCCTGGGACTGATGGTCCTCTTCCTGATCGCCGCACCCATGGTGCAATCTTTGGTGCAACGGCTCCTCCAGCAGGCCCATCGGCGGGCCAATGTGGCCCTGGTCTTCGGACGGCTGGCCCGCTGGGCCACCGTCATTGCCGGCATCCTGATCGGTCTGATGGTCATGTTGCCGGGCTTTTCTCCGGCAGAGCTGCTGGCTTCCCTGGGCATCGCCAGCGTGGCCATCGGCTTCGCCTTTAAGGACATCCTGCAGAATTTCCTGGCCGGCCTTTTGCTTCTCCTGACGGCGCCCCTGGAGGAGGGGGACGAAATCGTGGTGCAGAGCTACGAGGGGACGGTGGAGAAGATCTACACCCGGGCCACCTACCTGCGCACCTATGATGGCCGTCTGGTGTTGATTCCGAACACCACCCTTTTTACCAATCCCATCACCATCAACACCGCTTCTGACCGACGCCGCCAGGATTTCGACGTGGGCATTGGCTATGGCGATGACATGACGGCCGCCAAGCAACACATTCTGGACGCTATCCGCAGCGTGCCAGAGGTCTTGGAGGAGCCTGCACCCGAGGTGCTGGCCACCGAGCTGGCCGACTCAGCCGTGGTGTTGCGGGCCCGATGGTGGGTGGCTCCCTACCGAAGGAACGTGGTTCAGGTGCAGGACAAGGTGGTGACGGCCATCAAAAACCGGCTGGACGAGGCGGGCGTGGACATTCCCTTCCCGACCCAGGTCACCCTGTTCCAGGATCAGACCCCGCGTCAGGACGATGAGCAGGGTGAGGCCCAGGGGGACCAGGCCGAGGCGGGCCAAAATGGAGCACCCGCGCCCCGCCGGTCGTCCCGGAGCTGACGGACCATGGACATCCTCGCCCTGCTGCCGGAGTCCACGCCTCCTTTCCTGTTGACGGTGTTGCGGCTTCTGTTGGCCTTCCTCTTTGCCCTGCCCGTGGGTCTGGAACGGGAGTTGGGACCTCGTAATGTGGGTCTGCGCACCTTCCCCCTGGTGGCGGTGACCAGTTGTGGCTTCGTGCTGGTAGGGCTGGATTCGGTGGGGGTGCAGGGCAACCTTACGGCCCGCATCCTCCAGGGCCTGATTACCGGGGTGGGGTTCATCGGCGGTGGCGCCATCCTCAAGGTGCACGACACGGTCCATGGCACGGCCACGGCAGCAGCCATCTGGAGCACCAGCGCCATCGGCATCGCGGTGGCCTTTGGCCGCCATGAGATCGCCCTGGTGCTGGCCTTGCTCAACCTGTTGTTGCTCCGGTTGTTCATGCCCCTCAAGGAAGCTATCCACGCCGGGGATGGGTAAGCCAGGTTGGCACCCGGCAGCGAGTGCGCTCCAAAGAAGGCAAGGATGGAGAGTTGAAGATGAAACAGCGCCCTTTGCCAGAGAATTTGTCAGAGAAAGAGAATTTGTCAGAGAAATCGTCGGAGAAAAAGCAAAGTCGCCACCTCCCATGGGCCGGCCCCCTGATCTGGCTCAAAGAGCGGATCCAGGAACGTCCCCTCCTGGCCCTGCTCCATCGGGCTCTGGTGGACTTCCAGGAAGATCGGGCCAGCCGGTTGGCGGCGGCCCTGGCCTACTACACGGCCTTTTCCCTGGCTCCTCTCCTGTTGATTGTGGTGGGCGTGGCGGGCATGGCTTTTGGTCGGGACGTGGCCCTGGGCTTTTTGTTGGACGAAATTCAGCGGCTTGTGGGGCGAGAGGGTGCCGAATTGATCCGCACCATCCTGCAGGAGGGCAATCAGGAGCAGCGCAGCCTGATTTCTGCGGTGGTCGGTGCCGTCACCCTGCTCATTGGCGCCACCGGCGTCTTCAACCACCTCCACGAGGCCTTGAACGTCATTTGGGAGGTTCCCCAAGAGCAGCGCCGCAAGGGGCTGCTGGGCGCGGTGGTCACCCGCCTCTGGTCCTTTGGGATGGTGCTCAGCGTGGGGTTTCTGCTCATGGTCTCTTTGGTGCTCAGCGCGGCCCTGGCCGCCCTGGACGAATTTGTGCGGGGGTTGGCCCCTTCCCTACAGGTTTTGCTTCAGGGGGCCAACCTGGCCGGCTCCTTTGTCCTGGTCTGTCTGCTCTTTGCCGCGTTGTATAAAATCCTGCCGGATATTGACGTGGCCTGGCGGGACGTATGGGTGGGGGCGGTGTTCACCGGCGTCCTTTTCTCCATCGGAAAATTCGGGATTGGCCTCTACCTGGGCAACAGCTCCATCAGCTCTGCCTACGGTGCAGCCGGTTCGTTTGTGGTTCTGTTGGTCTGGATCTACTACTCCGCCCAGATCTTCTTCTTTGGCGCGGAACTGACCCAGGCCTATGCCAACCGCCAGCGCCACAAAACCCGTGAGGGTGGGGCGCGACCAGGGTTGAAACCATCCTCCCCCCCATCCCACTCCCCAATGGGCTGGACAGCTGCTGGCCCGTCTGATGCGAGCGGGATTCGGCTTGACCTTTGAACGCACCCGCTCTACCTAATCGCCCTGGATCCGCCGTCCCTCCAGAAACCCATGAACGTGGGCCTCCAGATCCACCGGCGGAATTTGGGCTAAGAAGGATGAATTGCGGGCCATGGCAAAAAATACCAGTGGACCGAGCAGGGCTGCGACGGCGTGTAGTGGATGCTCCGCCCGCAGTATCCCTTCCTGCTGATAGCGTTGGATGAGCTCGCCAATGGACTGCATAATCTGCAAGGGGCGGGCCATGCTGGCTTGCAGTTCTGGATGTCGCTGTAACTCTGGGATGAGTACGGCCATGAACTGTCCGTAGCGCTCGGTCAGTGTCTTGTAGCGGGTTACGACACCCAGGAAATCCGCATACACGTCTCCGCTGTAGTGAACCACCGACTCAAAATCCATCTCCTGTGCGATGAATTGGATGGCGTTGCTCACCAATGCAGCCTTGCTGCCATACTTGCGATATAAGGTCATCTCGCTGACGCCGGCGGCTTTGGCCATCTGTTTTGTTGTCGCTCGGTCATAGCCCTGGGCCAGGATGACCTGGATCACCGCACGAAAGACCGCTTCGTCATTGACAATTTTGGGCATGGAGCATTCCTTCTGAAAGGAGCAGGCTTCTCAAAGCTCACCGTTTTGTTAGTGTTGACTAACATTAAGTCGGGTGTTATGATACCATACACAATTTGATGGACACCAACTTCTATAGCAGACGCTTCCCCTCGAGGAGGTAGCCGTGTTGGCCGTGTTCATCCAGGCCCTATTCCTGTCCTGGACTCATCCGTTTTTTTGTCGTTGGGCTCCGTTACCCTGGTGCTTCTGCTCCTGCTTTCCGACCGACTTTCCGATCTGATTCGTGGATGGACTTTATGGCCATGACGTCACACGTTCCCTACATTCTAAACTTCTTTGAAATTCATGCGGCAGACCTGCCTGTCGTGGGGGGAAAAGGCGCCAATCTGGGCGAAATGACCGCTGCCGGCTTCCCGGTACCTGAAGGCTTTTGTCTGACCACCGCAGCCTTTCGGCGCTTTATTGAAGCCAGCGGCCAGGGGGAAGACATCTATGCCTTGCTGGAAAGGGTTGATTCAGGTGACATGGAGGGCGTGCGACGGATTGGCGAGCAGATACGTACCACTCTGGTTGCCGTCCCCATACCCGAGGAAATTGTCCAGGCGGTGCAGAATGCCTGGCAGCGCATCGGTTCGAAACACGCCTACGCGGTACGGTCTTCCGCCACGGCAGAGGATCTGCCCGATGCTTCCTTTGCCGGCCAACAGGATACCTACCTGAATGTACGGGGTTTGGACGCTCTGCTAGACGCGATTCGGCGTTGCTGGGTGTCGCTTTTCAACGATCGTGCCATCCTCTATCGTTCTCGGAATCGCTTCTCTCACCGGGACGTGGCCCTTTCCGTGGTGGTCCAGCGGATGGTCCTGTCTGAATTGGCCGGTACCTTGTTCACTGCCGACCCGGTGACAGGACATCGCCATACCCTGGTCATTGATGCCAGCTTTGGGTTGGGGGAGGCGTTGGTGAGCGGCCTTGTCTCTCCCGACTCCTACCGCGTGGACAAGCGCACCCGGGCCATCCTGGAACGGGAAATCGCCGAAAAGACGGTCGCCATCTGGCCTGACCCGGGCGGTGGCACCCGGCAGGAAGTGTTGCCACCGGAGATGCGCACCCGTGCTGCTCTCAACGATGCCCAAATCCTGGCCCTGGCCGATCTGGGCTGCCGTGTGGAATCCCATTATGGTCAACCCCAGGACCTGGAATGGGCCATCGCCGAGGATCGTATTTACCTGTTACAGACCCGCCCCATTACATCCCTTTATCCCATTGACGGTCTGGCTTCTCCCGACGGCACCTTACACATCTATTTCAGCATGGGGCATCAGCAAAACATGACCCGGGCCATGGCTCCCCTGAGTCTGTCTACCTTCCCCCTTCTGATCCCATTCGGTCACGAGCCCGGCCAGTTCGACAACCCTTACCTGCGGACCAGCGGTGGCCGACTGTTCGCGGATATCACCCAGCCTCTGCGGCATCCCATCCTGCGTCGGGGCGTGTTCATCCTGACCAGCCAGTTTGACGCACTCGCTCCCCAGGCCTTACGTCTCGTCATGCAGCGGCCCGAATTTCGAGGTCCCCACAGGATGCATTTCTCGTACCGATTTCTCCGGGGTGTGCTCCGGATTCTGGGTCGGGTCTTCCTGGGGCTGTGGTGGCGCGATCTGAGCGATTTCGTGGCACAAACCAACGAGCTCATGGATACTTTCATTGCGAAGATAAGACGCCGCTTCCGAGCACAGCCGCCAGGGAAAGCCCAGATCCAGGAGATGTTGGCCGCCATGGGCGAGCTTTTTCCTTTCTTCTTAAACTGGGTGCCCGAGGCTGCGGCCGGCATCGCGGCCACGCGTCTGTTGCCAAGACTGGCCAGGCATTGGCTGCCCCCCGAGAAAGTAGAATCGCTCACCCTCGGTATCCCCGGCAACGTGGTGAACGAAATGAATCTGAGCCTTAGCGATCTGGCCGCGCTGGCGCGACGATCCCCCGTCCTGGTGGAACGATTCAAGCATTTGGAAAATGACGCCCATGCCTGGCTGGACAAGACCGCCCAGACTGAGGACGGACGGCTATTTTTGAAAGCATGGCAGGAATTCTTGACTCGTTACGGCGCGCGCGGTCCCGCAGAAATCGACATCATGATGCCCCGCTGGTATGAAGATCCCCTACCCCTGTTACGGGTGATTGCCGGACACATCGAGAAGGAAACCAACAGCCGCATCCACTTCACCGCACAGGCCCAGGCCCGCGAAGAAGCTTTTATCGAATTGCTTTCGCTTGCCCAACGGGGCCTGATGGGACCTTTGCGCGTGCGTCTTTTGAAGCGCCTGTATCACGTGCTCACCACGGTGGGAGGCATGCGCGAGCATCACAAATTCCTGGCTGTGCGCTTCCTGTGGGAGGTCAAGCAAGTCCTGAAGGAAAACGCCGCCTGCCTGGTTGCAGAGGGCAAACTCGCCACACCAGACGATATCTGGTTCCTGACCTGGCGGGAGCTGTTGGCCATCTGGGATGAAGATGCCACAGACTGGGGCACGGTCATTTCGCGACGCAGGGCGGACCTGGAACGCTATCAGAAGCTCATTCCGCCGCTGATTATCACCAGTGATGGGGAAACGCCCGTGGTGCGTTACCAGGTTGCAGGCGCGCCGCCGAACGCGCTGCAGGGCAATCCCGTCTCGCCCGGTGTGGTGGAGGGTGTGGCGCATGTGATTCACGATCCGACGAACGAGAGCCTGAAGCCAGGTGAAATCCTGGTTGCGCCCTTTACAGACCCGGGTTGGACCCCGCTCTTCATCAACGCTGCCGGATTGGTGATGGAGATCGGTGGCGTATTGGCCCACGGGTCGGTTGTTGCCCGGGAATATGGCATCCCCGCTGTGGTGGGCGTGCGGGAGGCAACGAAGAAGATCCGCAATGGCCATCATATCCGCGTGGATGGAAATCGAGGTCTGGTGGAAATTCTTGATGGTGTGGACGCCGCTGTCGAGGAGAACACCAGCGCCAGGCAGGGCCAAGGAGAGAGTGATGCCATTGACAACATATTGAATGGATGAGAATGCCCCCGTGAACTTCCTTCTATGGAATGGACATCCCCCTTCCACAACTCGCCGACCCATTCGCCGGCACAGGGCAGTTTCCTGCTCCGTTTCCTGCGCCATCGCCTGGCCGTCTGGTATCTGCCGCGCTGGCCGGCGTGATGTACTTCCGGATCACAACATCGTCCACATAGGCGCCGGCCGGCAAATTGCCCGCGCCATCGCTCCAGAATTGTAGGGCAAACCACACCCGGGGTTGGCCCCGGAGATCCCCCAGGGTGAACACATCGGTCAGGTCGAAAGTGGCTGTCTGCCATCCGTTGGTCGTCCCCCAGTTGCGGCGCCCATAGAAATTGACCTGGTCTACAGAGGCGCCCCAAAACAGCACATCATTGGCTCCCTCGGTGTTGGTCCAATAGGCCAGTTCGACCTTGGCATCGGCCGCATCGGTCAGGCTGAAGGGGCCATAGACCACCTCGCTGAAGGCGTTGTTAGGGTAGGCAGCATGGCAGGGCAGGGAGCTGCTACCCTCCTGGCCTACCGCCCAGCCGCTGAAGCTGCCGTGGTAGGGAAGGCAATTGCGCCGCGCCCAGCCCGGGTCAGCCACTTTCCAGCTGGAACCGGGGAAGTCTCCCTCGAAATCCTCTCGCAGGATGGTCACCCAGCCGCCTTCAGTCGCAGCCGTGACTGCCGGTAGGTAGACGGCATGAAGCTGGCGAATGGCCAGTGGGAGATGGGCTGGAGCCAGGGCCGGGATGGCCGGCGTCAAGGTGATTGCCCCAAAATACCACTGGCTTCCCGGCCCCGCGCTTACAACTGCATCCACAGTAATCACCTGAGAAGCGCCAGGAGATAGTACAAAAGAGGTGGGCACCGTGGTCACTTGCACTTCCGGCATGGCGGTGGTGCTGATCTGCCAGGTCACGCTGATAGCGGCCGCGCTGGTGACGGTGCGTGTCCAGCGGCAGCGGGGGCTACACTGGCCATTGGTCAGGCTGGCCAGGTTCAGGGTGCGCGGTGTGCCACCGAAGTCTGGATCCGCAGCCTGGAACCTGGCGGCAGTTTCGTCCAGGTAGAGGCCGGCCTGGGCCGCGGCGGGCAGGTTGATGCGGCCACCTCCTTCATCGAAGGGGGTACTGGCCGTTGAGCCATCTTCCAGGAGCAGGCCATGGCGAGCAGTGGACATGAGGACCGATTGAATGGCCGCCGGCGACCAGTTGGGGTGGAGGGCGATGAGCAGGGCCGCCGCGCCGGCCGCGTGGGGGGTGGCCATGGAGGTGCCCGACTTGATGGCATAAGTCTCAGCCTCCTGGGCAGTGGCCAGGTCGGCGGCCAGAATGTAGGCGCCCGGCGCGGCCAGATCGGGCTTGAGGATGTCGGCCACCACCGGATTGGGGCCTCGGGAGCTAAACCAGGTCACTCGATCGGCGAAAGCGGGATCCAGGATTTCGGTGGGGGCGGAGATGCTTCCTCGGTGGTTGCTCCCTGCGGCCAGCCAGTCCCGTAAGGTCTGGCTGTTGTGGTAGCCCAGGTGTACCACCGGCAGGGCGAAACCAGGCTGATAGTGCAGGGTGGCCTCCCCCCATTCGGGGGTATTGGCCAGCACAAAATAGGAGGCACCGCCTGCTTTGAGATTGGCAGCTTTGACCTCCAGCGCCACCATCCCCCGGTCACAGACCACGATTTCTCCCTGGGTCCAGGTGTTCGCCGGGAAAGGCTGGGCACAGTAGGGATCACCTGCGGTGCGGGCATGGACGATAGGCGCAGGCCCATAGGCAGGTCCCTGGCCGGTGCCCCAGAGGCTGGATGGGGGAGCCGTGTTGCCGCCGGTCAGGCCGGTCAACTGATTGGGCATGGCCCGGTGGTGGGTGGTTGCACCCACGGCCATCACCCAGGGCATGGCATTCATATGGGCGGAACTGAAGGGGCCGGCGTTGCCCGCGGCCGCTGCCACCACGATGCCGGCAGCGTGGGCGCTCAACTGGGCCTGGGCGACGGCATGGCGCCAGAAGGTAATGCCCTGACCGCTGATGGAATAGTTGAGCACATCCACCCCATCCGCGATGGCCTGTTCATAGGCCGCCAGAATGGCAGAATCACTGCTCCGGTTGTTGACGCTGGTCTTGTAGATCATCAGGTTGGCGTGGGGGGCCACACCGGAGAGCCGGCGCAGGGGGCCATTGGGCGCGGGGTAGTGGATATCCACGAAGTTGCCAGCTGCAGTGGCGGCAATGTGGGAACCGTGTCCATCGTCGTCCAGGCCGCCGGTGGTGCCGGTGAAGTCGTAGATGCCGATCACTTTGTCATTACAGTAGGGCGCGCCCGTTACCGGATGACACACGCCGTAGAAACGTCCCCGGGGGTTGGTGTGGTTGTAGCCATCTGCGCCCACGT
Organism: Litorilinea aerophila; assembly: GCF_006569185.2. Lineage (NCBI taxonomy): Bacteria > Bacillati > Chloroflexota > Caldilineae > Caldilineales > Caldilineaceae > Litorilinea > Litorilinea aerophila. Next base: position 16,314 of record NZ_VIGC02000049.1, read on the forward strand.
CGGCGAAGGACGGGTGGCGGTAGTTGATGCCACTGTCGATGATGCCGATAATGACACCTTCCCCCAGGGTGCCTACGCCGGCCACCGCGCTCCCATCCCAAAGGGCTGGCGCACCCATCTGGTTCGGCCCAAAGTCGGTCAGAGATTCGCTGACTCCCTCGGGCTGGACCCGTGCAATGCCCGGCAGCGTCTGAATCAGGGCTGCTTCGGCGGGTGTCAATTGGAGGGCAAAACCATTGACGGCCAGGCGGTATTGAAAGATGGGCTTCAGCGTGCGCTGGAGCCTGGTTTCCATGGTGCTGAGGGCCGCCTCTTGGCTGAGGGTCAGATAGTTCAGATAGGCCTGGCTGGTGGCACTTTCCAGGTTCAGCCTGCGCCGGCCGGTGACCTCATTGGCTGTGGCGGCCAGCCCAGGGAACTGACCCAGGTAGAGGGGCAAGGGGGGCTCCTGGAGCTGGACGATGAAGATGGTCGGTGATTCCTGTTCGGCCAGGGTAGCGGCCATGGCTCGTGGCAGGGCACCGTCGAGCGGCCGCAAGGCCAGGAGGTCCCCCACCACCAGGGTTACCACGACAAAGGTCATCAGAAATTTGCTCATCAGATCGTGGCCCCTTTCTTCAGAGAGCCAAATCAGCGAAGTCCGTTGGGAACTCTGTGGGGAAAGTGTGGGTGAATCTACCCGAGATTGTGTTGGTAGTGGCGCCCCTGTGTTCGCCAGTGGCTGTGCAGGAGAGTCATTTTGGAATAAATTGCAGTGCATTGTAGAGCTATCTCCAGGGGCACGTCAAGTAGTCATAAAGTCACAAAGTCGCCATGATCCGGCCCCAAAAACCGGATTGACACCTCCTGACGCCCGTGCTATAGTTTGGACGGTCCAGGAGTGACGTTCGATTCTCTCCCAATTCTTGTCTTGCCAACAAACTCCATCGGATAGTTCACCGAATCGCCCAGGGTGGATCTTCGACTCCTCCGGGCTTTGGCCTGTGATCCTCCGGAGCAGCCCCCATGGCCCTGAACCCACCCTGGATGGGGGGATACCTGCACAGACGTATACAACAACCATATCTTTGACCAAAAGGAGGTCCTCATGCAGCGAAACCGTCCCAAGTCTTTGAGCGTCCGGCTTTTGCCCCTGTTGGCCATCGTGGCGCTGTTGATGGCCGCGTGCGCGTCGCCGGCCACCCCAGCCCCGGAAGCCCCCGCGGCTGAAGCGCCCCAGGAGGCAGCTCCTCCCCCCGCGCCTGCCGGACCGCCTTCCCAGTACAACGAAGCCCCCATGCTGCGGGAGCTGGTGGAAGCGGGCTCCTTGCCGCCGGTCGACCAGCGCCTCCCCAAGGAACCCCTGGTCCAGCCGGTAGTGGAGGAGATCGGGCAGTACGGCGGTACCCTGCGCCGGGGATTCCTGGGCCCCTCCGACCATAACAACTACACCCGGGTGGTCTACGACGCCCTGGTTCGCTTCTCGCCCGACGGCAGTGAGGTGATCCCCCACATCGCCCGGGGCTGGGAGTCCAACGACGACTTCACCGTCTGGAAGGTCTTCCTGCGGGAGGGGATGAAGTGGTCCGACGGAGAGCCCTTCACCGCGGACGACATCCTCTTCTGGTACGAGCACATCTTGCTCAACGAAGAGCTCATGCCCACCGTCCCCGTCTGGATGCGCAACGCCGACGGATCGGTGGCCCAGGTGGAGAAACTGGACGATTACACCGTCCAGTGGACCTTCAACCAGCCCAACACCGCCTTCCTGCTGGAGCTGGCCAACAAGGACGGTGCGGATCGCGCCATTAACAACCTGGCCTTCGCGCCGGCCCACTACCTGGAGCAGTTCCATCCCGATTTTGTGGACCCGGCCGAGCTGGACGCTAAGGTCCAGGAGGCGGGCTTTGACACCTGGGTGGAGCTCTTCTCGGTGGAAGCCCTGCCCCACCTGAGTGGCAAGCGCCCCAGCACCGCGGCCTGGGTGCCGGATGGCTCCACCGTTTCCGATCAGGTGTTCACCATCAAGCGCAACCCCTACTACTTCGCGGTCGATCCGGAGGGAAATCAGCTCCCCTACATCGATGAGGTGCGCTTCACCTTCTTCGCCGATGCTGAGGCCCTGAACCTGGCGGCCATCGCCGGCCAGATCGACATGCAGGGCCGCCACATCAAGATGAACAACTATCCGGTGCTGGTGGAGAATGCGGAGCAGAGCGGCTATCGGGTGCTCACCTGGCCCACCTTCGGCGGCTCCGACGCGGTGCTCATGTTCAACCAGACCTATGTGAAGGACCCGGCCATCGGGGAATTGCTGCGCAACAAAGATTTCCGCATCGCCCTCTCCCACGCCATCGACCGCAACGCCATCAAAGAGTCGGCCTTCCTGGGCCTGGGCGAGGCCCGGCAGGGTGTGCCGGCCCCCTGGCATCCCTACTACCCGGGGGACGAGTGGGCCTACAAGTACACCGAGTATGACCCGGACAAGGCAAACCAGCTCCTGGACAGCATCGGCCTGGACCAGCGGGACGGGGAAGGGTTCCGGCTCCTGCCCAACGGGGAACGCCTGGACCTGGAGATCCAGGTCATCCCGGCCTTCGCCAACTGGAGCGATGTGGGGCAGATTGTGGTTCAAAACTGGGCCGACGTGGGAGTACGGGCCCATGTGGAAATCCGAGAGCGGGCCCTCGGCTTCCAGATGCGGGAGACCAACGATCTGATGATCGAAATCTGGAACGAGGACACCACCGGCTTCCCCTTCAGCGGGCAGCCCAAGATGGATCCCCGCAGCTCGCCGGCGTTGACCTTCGGTCCCCTGTTCCGGAAGTGGTACGAGACCAACGGCCAGGAAGGGATGGAGCCGCCGCCGGAGATCAAGCGGCTGGTGGAGATCATCGACGAGGCCAAAGTCTCCGGACGGGAGCGCCAGATCGAGCTGGCCCAGGAGCTCTTCCGCATCTGGGCAGACAACATCTGGGAGATCGGCACCGTGGGGCTGACGCCCATGATCCAGGGGGTAGTGGTGGTCAACCAGGACCTGCGCAACGTGCCGGAGACGGCAGGCAACGACTGGCCCCTGCGCACCCCGGGCAACACCCGGCCGGAGCAATATTTCTTCAAGCGGTGAACTCTGACGTTCCTGATCAGGTTGTGGGTCGTCCGGTGATGCGCTTTCGTTCACAGCTGACGTTCATCCATTCTGTCCACGTGGGCCAGCATGTGGCTGTGCCCACGTGGACTCTTTTTGAGTTAAAGCGCCCCAGGGCACTTTGCCGGCTGCTGGGAGGTTAGAACGGTGCTGGCTTATACCATCAAACGGCTGCTACTCCTTCCTCTGCTCCTATTCATTTTTTCGGTTTTCGCCTTCTTCGTGATCCAGGCGCCGCCTGGGGACTTCCTGACCAGCTACATCGCCGAGTTGGCAGCTTCGGGCTCCTCCATGGATCAGGCCCAGATCGAGGCCCTGCGCCAGATGTACGGCCTGGACCAACCCATGGCGGTGCAGTACCTGAAGTGGGTGGGCCGCATCCTGCGGGGGGACCTGGGCGTTTCCCTGGACTGGCAGCGCCCGAACCTGCAGCTGATCCAGGACCGCCTGATGCTGACCGTCTCCGTCGCGTTCTTCACCCTGATCTTCACCTGGGCCGTGGCCATCCCCATCGGCATCTACTCGGCCACCCACCAGTATTCCTGGCTGGACTACTTCTTCACGGTCTTCAACTACATGGGCGTGGCCACCCCCACCTTTATGACTGCCCTGATACTCATGTGGCTGGCTTTCAAATATTTCGGGGTGAGCGTGACCGGCCTCTTCTCGCCTGAATATGTGGACGCGCCGTGGAGCTGGGGCCGGGTGCTGGATCTGCTGAAACATATCTGGCTGCCGGTGGTGATCCTGGGCATGGACGGCACGGCCCGCCTGGCCCGCATCATGCGGGCCAACCTGCTGGACGAGCTCCACAAGCCCTACGTGGAGATGGCCCGGGCCAAGGGGCTCTCCGAGTGGCAACTGGTGCTGCGCTACCCGGTACGGCTGGCCATCAATCCCCTGGTGAGCACCATCGGCTGGTACCTGCCCCAGCTCTTCTCGGGCAGTGTCATCGTGGCCACCGTGTTGAACCTGCCCACCATCGGCCCCATGTTGCTGCGCTCCCTCACCAACCAGGACATGTTCCTGGCCGGCGCCATCGTCCTGATCTATTGCTTCCTGGCCATCATCGGCACGTTGATTTCCGACATCCTGCTGGCCTGGATTGACCCGCGTATTCGCATGGAGGAGTAGGGAGCATGGCTGAACCATTGGTACCTGGACCCTCGGCCCACCGCGACCAAACGCCTTCGTCCGGGGCGGATGAAGGTGTGGTGGCCTTGCCTCTGGTGGGCGCGGAAAAGGCCGAGGCGTTCTACGTGGCGCCCAACTGGAAGCTGATCTGGTGGCGCTTCAAGCGCCATCGCCTGGCCCTGGTCAGCGGCGTCGTCCTGCTCTTTGTGGCCATGGTGGCCGCGGCCCCGGGCTTCTTCAGCACCCAGGACCCCAACGAGACCAACGCCAATGAGCTGTTCGTGCCTGTGCAGTGGGTGCATCTGTTCGACCAGGGCCGCCTTCGTCCCTTCGTCTACGGGGTCAAGGGCGAGCGCAACCCCCGCACCCTGCGCATGGAATGGCGGCTGGACGAGAGCCAGAAGATCCCGGTGCGACTGTTCGTGCGCGGCCACGAGTACAAGATCCTGGGTCTGTTCACATCCGACATCCACCTGATCGGCCCGGCCGTCTCCGACGATTCGGTTCGCATCCACCTGCTGGGCACCGACCGCCTGGGCCGGGACCAGTGGTCGCGGCTCATGTACGGCACCCAGGTCTCCCTCTCCGTTGGGCTGGTCTCCGTCTTTCTGAGCATCTTCCTGGGCATCCTGCTGGGCGGCATCTCCGGCTATTTTGGCGGCGTGGTGGACCTGGTCATCCAGCGGGCCATCGAGCTGCTCCAGTCGTTGCCGCCCATTCCCATCTGGATGGCCCTGACCGCCGCCCTGCCCCGCACCTGGTCTGTGGTCCAGGTCTACTTTGCCATCACGGTGATCCTCAGCCTCATCGGCTGGACCACCCTGGCTCGGGAGGTGCGGGGGCGCTTCCTGGCCTTGCGGGAGGAGGACTTCGTGGTGGCGGCCCGGCTTTCGGGCTGCAGGCGAGGCCGCATCATCTTCCGCCACATCCTGCCCACCATGGCCAGCCACATCATCGCCGCCAGCACCCTGGCCATTCCGGTGATGATCATCAACGAGACCTTCCTCAGCTTTCTGGGGCTGGGCCTGCGCCCGCCGGCCATCAGCTGGGGGGTGCTCCTGCAGGAGGCGCAGAACCTCCAGTCCATTGTGCTGGCGCCGTGGCTGCTGATTCCCGGCCTGGCGGTGATCATCACCGTCCTCAGCCTGAACATCCTGGGCGACGGCCTGCGGGACGCCGCCGATCCATACACGTAGTAAATCCCGGCAGAAATTCGCCGATGGCTCTGCTGCAAAAAGGTCAAATGAGGACGCTGACCTACGCAGATGAACGCCGATTCGGGTGACTCTCTCCTGCATTTCTTTGCGCCTTTGCGTTCAAAAATGCCCTTTTGGCAGGGAAGTCACCGATAGCCTCCGCCA
>NZ_VIGC02000050.1 GCF_006569185.2 Litorilinea aerophila
CCGTTCCATCTGGGCCAGCAGCAAGGGAATATCATCTACTCGTTCATTCGTTACTATCAGTCTCTCGCTCATGGCGAGAGTTTACTACAATCTGCTAAACCCATCTAGATTTGAGCGAACCATGAGAGAGACGTCTGGATGTCTGACCGACAAATGTAAATAGCCCCACCCTGCAGGCCACTGTACGGGATGCCCAAATCCGTGATAGAATCGCCGGGGATGAAAGCGCGGCGAAGGGGCCTGCCCTTTGACGGGCCGCCGGCCACATCCACCTTCGCTTCAGGGCGCTGAGGAGTTCACCGGGATCCTCCATCGAACATCACGGATCACATTCACTGATGCGCGAGCCCAAGATCTTCCAATCCGGGCGGCCGACGCCCCGTCCACTATCCTGGGGAGACCTCTTCATCCTGCTGGGGCTGGTCGCCTTCTTCTACATCGGTATCCGGCTGGCCTTTCGAGCGCCGGCCGAGATCACCGGCCCCACCATCGTCCTCCACCCGGCAGTGCTTCCCTGGTACGCCATCCTCTCGGTCAGCCGGATGGCAGCGGCCTATCTCCTGTCCCTCCTCTTCACCCTGGTGTATGGCTACGTGGCCGCCTACAACCGCCGGGCCGAGCAGGTGATGATGCCCCTGCTGGATGTCCTGCAGAGTGTGCCCATCCTTTCCTTTCTGCCGGTGGTCCTGCTCAGTTTCAGCACCGTGCTGCCGGAAAAGATCGCGGCGGAACTGGCGGCCATTGTACTGATCTTCACCAGCCAGGTCTGGAATTTGACCTTTGCCTGGTACCAATCGCTGACCACCATCAGCCGGGACCTGCGAGAGGCCAGTGCCATCTTTCGCTTCAACCGCTGGCAGCGCCTTAAGTGGCTGGAACTGCCCTTTGCCGCCGGCAGCTTAATCTGGAACAGCATGATGAGCTGGGCGGGCGGCTGGTTCTTCTTGATGGCCGCCGAGATTTTCACAGTGGGCGAACGGGACTTTCGTCTGCCCGGCCTGGGGGCCTACCTGCAGGAGGCAGCCAGTCAGGGCGATACCCGGGCACTGCTCTGGGGCATCCTGGCCCTGGTGGCCGTGATCGTGCTCATGGATCAGTTGCTCTGGCGCCCCCTGCTGGCCTGGGGTGAGCGCTTCAAGCTGGAGATGACTGAAGACGAAGAGCCGATGACCTCCTGGTTCTACGATCTGCTGGCCGGTTCACGCCTGGCAGAGTGGTGGCTCTCCCTCTGGCATCAATGGCATGAAAGGCTGGACCTCTGGCTCATGGGTCGGCTGCAGCCGGTGGAGATGGAACCAGCCACCAACGGGCGTCCTCCCTGGCTGCTCTATACGGGTAGCGGCCTGTTGGGCGCAGGCCTGCTCTACCTGGCCTATGAGGCCCTCCGCTTGTTGGCTGCGCTACCGTTCGAGCAGTGGCGCCTGATCGGCTTCGCCTTGCTGGCCACATTCCTGCGGGTCAGTGTGGCCCTGGCCATCGCCCTGCTGTGGACCATCCCCCTGGGCGTGGCCATCGGCACCAACGCCCGTCTGGCCCGATGGCTTCAGCCATTGGTCCAGATTGCGGCCTCGGTGCCTGCCACGGCCCTCTTTCCGGCCTTTCTGCTCCTCTTTTTGCACCTGCCCGGCGGCCTCAACCTGGCCTCGGTGGTGTTGATGCTGACCGGGACCCAGTGGTACCTGCTGTTCAACGTCATCGCCGGTGCCAGCGCCATCCCCCAGGACCTCAAATATACCGCGGCGCTGCTCCACCTGGACCGTTTCACCCGCTGGCGTACCTTGATCCTTCCGGCCCTCTTTCCCTACATCGTCACCGGCGCCATCACCGCCGGCGGTGGCGCCTGGAACGCCAGTATTGTGGCCGAGTATGTGGAATTCGGCGGGCAGACCCTGTCCGTCACCGGCATTGGCTCGGTCATCGCGGGGGCCACCGCCCATGGCGACTACCCCCTCCTGTTGGCCGGGACCCTGGCTATGATCCTGGCGGTGGTGGCTCTCAACCGGCTCCTCTGGCGGCGCCTCTACCAATTGGCCGAAGAACGCTTTCGCATGGAATGAATGGGGAGGAATCCCACCATGGCCCAAGACACCCTGCTGCAGCTCAACCAGGTCAGCCAACGCTATCGCAGCGGCCAGCGCACCTTCACCGCCGTGGAGCAGGTCAATCTCTCCATTGCCACGGGCGAATTCGTCTGCCTGCTGGGCCCATCCGGCTGTGGGAAGAGCACCCTGCTGCGCATCATCACCGGGCTGCAGCGCCCCAGCGAGGGCGAAGTGCTGTATCGGGGCGAGCCCCTGCGCGGGGTCAATCCCCACGCTACCATCGTCTTCCAGACCTTTGCCCTCTTCCCCTGGCTCTCGGTGCTGGGCAACGTGGAGATCGCGCTGAAGGCCCGGGGCGTCCCGGCCGGCCTGCGCACCACCCGGGCCCTGGACTTGCTGGACCGGGTGGGGCTGGATGGCTTTGAAAGCGCGTATCCCCGGGAACTTTCGGGCGGCATGCGTCAGAAGGTGGGCTTTGCCCGGGCCATGGCCGTGGAGCCGGAGCTCCTCTGCCTGGACGAACCCTTCTCGGCCCTGGATGTGCTGAGCGCCGAATCCCTGCGCAGCGACCTGATGGAGCTGTGGACCAGCGGCCGCATCCCCACCAAAGCGGTGCTCATGGTGACCTACAACATCGAGGAAGCGGTGCTCATGGCAGGCCGCATTGTGGTCATGGACAAGAATCCGGGCCGGGTGGTGGCCGACCTCACAGTAGACCTGCCCTACCCGCGCCAGCGCAAGAGCCCGGGCTTCACCGGCATCGTGGACCGGGTCTATGGCCTGTTGGCCGGCCAGACCCAGCCCGAGCATGTGGAGCTGGGCACCGCGCCGGGCGAGCCAGGCATCACCCGCAGCCTGCCCCACATCGCCATCCACGATCTCACAGGCCTGCTGGAACACCTGGCCGACGCCCCCGGCAACCGGGCCGACATCTACCGGTTGGCCGGGGAGCTCCACATCGACTCGGACCACCTGCTACGCCTGATCGAGGCGGCCGAGCTGCTGGGGTTTGTCACCATTGTCCAGGGCGACATTTCCCTCACGCCCCTGGGTGAAACCTTTGTGGAGGCCGGCATCCTGGGGCGTAAGGAAATCTTCGCCGCCCGCATCCGCCGCCTCCCCATCTTTAAGTGGCTCTTTGCCCTGCTGCGGGCAGCCGATCAGCATCAACTGGAATGGGACGTGGTCCGCACCGCATTGGAACTGGACTTTCCCCGGGAGGAGGCCGAACGTCAACTGGAAACTGTCGTGGATTGGGGGCGCTACGCCGAAGTGCTGGCCTACGACGACAGCGAGGAGCTGCTGGTGTTGGAACCTGGTGCTGAAGCCCCCGCACCCCGAGCCCACCCATGAAGAACCGTTCTGGACAGGAGACCCAAACCGGCGTTCTTCGGTAAAATCGGTGGTTTCTGCAGTGGACTCAATCCTGGGGCCGTCTTCCGGATGAATCGGCCAGGGCCTTGCGTACCGCCTCCAGGGTCGGTGGGATCACCACCGGCGCGCCGCCGGCCTCCATGGCCGCGCCCACGTCCTTCAGGCCGCTGCCGGTGTTGATGACCACCACCGTCTCGTCCGGCCGGACCAGCCCCTGCTCCACCGCCTGGGCCAGGCCGGCCAGGGCCGCCGCGCCGGCCGGTTCGGCAAAGACCCCCGCCAGGCGGGCCAGGGGCAGGATGGCCGCCAGGATGGCTTCGTCCGGCACGGCCAGGAACGCGCCGCCCGTCTCCCGCACCGCACGCAGGGCCTTGAAGGGATCCCGGGGCGCGTCCACGCTGATGCTGTCGGCCCGGGTGGTGGCCTCCACCGGCGCCGGCACTTCCCGGCCGGCGCGCCAGGCGTTGTAGAGCGCGGCGCTGCGGGTGGACTGGACGCCGTAGAGGCGGGGCATGCGGTCGATCCAGCCCAGGGCCAGCAGATCCTGGAATCCCTTGTGCACACCGCCCAGGATGCAGCCGTCCCCCACGGAGACGAAGACGGCATCGGGCGCCAGGAAGGGCGCCGGGCCGGCCAGGTCGGTCTGGGCCTGGGCCAGTTGGGCCCCAATCTCCAGGGAGACCGTCTTCTTGCCTTCGGTCATGTACGGGTTGTAACCGGTGCTGCGGTTGTACCAGCCGAACTCCCGGCAGGCGGCCAGACAGAGATCGTAGGCCTGGTCATAGGAGCCGTCCACAGCCAGGACCAGGCTGCCGTGGACCAGGAGCTGGGCGATTTTGGCTGGCGGCGCGGCCTTGGGCACGAAGATGACGTTGGGCTGGCCGGCCGCGGCGCTCAACACGGCCAGCGCAGCCGCGGCGTTGCCGGTGCTGGCCGTGGCCACCACCGCCGCGCCCTGCTCCCGGGCCCGGGCCACCGCGATGGCCGAGGCCCGATCCTTGAGGGAGGCACTGGGATTGCGGCCGTCGTCTTTGATGAAGAGATGGCGCAGCCCCAGGGAATCCGCCAGCCGGGGGACGGCCAGCAGGGGCGTGTCCCCCACGGGCAGGGGCGGCAGGCTCTCCCGGCGGGCCAGGGGCAGGAGCGGCCAGAAGCGGCCGATGCCCCGGTCCGGGTCCGCCATCAGCTGGCCTGGCGGGATGGCCTGGGCCAGGGCCTGGTAGTCGTAGATCACGTCCAGGGTGCCCAGGTCGCTGCCCGTGTTGGGCCGGCAAGAGCAGACGTAGTCCAGCTCCCCGACCCGGTAGGTGGTGCCGCAGCGCAGGCAGCGCAGACCGACGACGAAGGGCGGCTGTTCCTGGACGATGGCGCTGGTTGCCATGACATTCCTCCCGTTTTCATTTCCCTGCTTTTGTCTTTTACAATACCCACTGAAACATTTCCTTCCCCAGATTCCAGCCAGGGAGGCGTCTCCGGCGGCCTGGAGCCGGCCTGGACGCCCCTGCACCCACAGCCTCAACCTGGAAAGGGTTTGCCACCATGGACCGACAGCCGAACCTGATCTTCCTGATGCCCGACCAGCTGCGTCACGACTTTCTGAGCTGCTACGGCGCCACCTTTGTGGAGACACCCCACATCGACAGCCTGGCTGCCCATGGCGTCCGCTATACCCGGGCCTATTCCACTTCGCCCGTCTGCGTGCCGGCCCGGGCTTCCCTGTTGACCGGCATGAACGCCCTCAAGAACGGCGTCACCGACAACGGCCAGTGGCTGCGCCCGGACCTGGCTGCCATGGGCATCCACACCTGGCCGGAAATTCTGGCCCGCCACGGCTACTATACCGCGGCCATCGGCAAAATGCACTTCTATCCCTGGGACATCAAGCATGGCTTTCAATATCGGGTGGCAGCCGAGGATAAGCGCTGGATCCATGTGCGGGATGACTACTACCACTTCTTGCGGGAGCGGGGCCACCGGAAGTATCACGGCAACGAGCATGAAGGCTACTACGAAAACAAGGGCGCTATCATCAACAAATTGCCCTGGGAATACTCAGTGGACCACTTCGTGGGGCAAGAGGCGGTGCGCTTCATCCGCCAGTATGGCAACGACGGCCCCTTCGCGCTGATGGTGGGCTTCCCCGGCCCCCACTGCCCCTACGATCCCAACGAAGAGTTTCTGGACGCGGTGGATCCAGAGCGGCTGCCCCCGGCAGTGCCAGAGGTTCCTGGCGCCGCACCCGGCCTGCGGGCCAACAACATCGAGGGCAACCGCAAGCCGTGGAATGGCGTAGATTACAGCGAATTCACCGAGGCCCACAAGCAGAAGATCCGCCACCACTACGCGGCCCTGGTCAAGCAGATCGACGAGGAAGTGGGCCAGATCCTTCAGGCCCTGGAGGAAGAGGGGCTGCTGGAGAACACCGTCATCCTCTTTGCCAGCGACCACGGCGACTACCTGGGCGACCACAACCTCATCGGCAAAGGGACCTTCTTCGAGGCCAGCATCCACATTCCCCTCATCGTTCGGCTGCCGAGGCGGGCAGAAGCGACCGTAGTGGATGACCTGGTGGAGCTGGGCGATGTGACCGCCACCCTGCTGGCGCTGGCCGGCTGCCCCGTGCCGGGCTACATGGATTCCCGCCCCCTGCCCGGCCTGGGCCTGGGCGTGGCAGAGGGCCGGGACTACAGCATCGGCATGGTGAGCGACGGCTGGATGATCTTCGACGGGCGCTGGAAACTGGCCAAATACAAAACCGGCGAAATTCTCTTCTTCGACCTGGACAATGATCCCCACGAGCAGCACAACCTGCTCTGGGATCCGGCCCATCGGGAGCGCTACCTGGCCATGGACGCGCGCCTGACCCAGGCCATCATGGAGGCCGTCACCGCCTCCCATGCCGACAAGCGGGTCTATCACAACTCCCTCTCTGGCGACCCCAGCTTCGGCCGGGAATCCTGGACGCGCCCCTACCCCCAGCGCTGGAATGGAGCCCCCTAACCCGGCTTTTTACAGGCAAGTCAATCAACAACGGACGCGAGGAGCGCAACCCCATGATCCGGCCCGTTCTACAAGACGATGCCTTTCTGGCCGACGTGGCCCAGGCCCGCCAGCAGGCCGACGGCTTTTGCCTCTGGTGGCTGGGCCAAAGCGGCTTTTTGCTCCAGTGGCAGGGACGCCACCTGCTCCTGGACCCCTACCTGTCGGACTCCCTGACCCGGAAGTATGCCCACACCGACAAACCCCACATCCGCATGACGGAACGGGTGGTGGCGCCGGAACGGCTGGACTTCATCGACGTGGTGACCTCCAGCCACAACCACACCGACCATCTAGATGCCGAGACCCTGATCCCGCTCATGCAGGTCAACCCCGGGCTGACGCTGGTCATCCCCGAGGCCAACCGGGACTTTGTGGCCCAGCGGCTGGGCTGCGACCCTGCCTGGCCCCTGGGCGTGGACGCTGGCCGCTCGGTCACGGTGGCAGGTTTCACCTTCCATGGCGTGCCCGCGGCCCACGAAAGCCTGGAGACCGATGAGCAGGGTCGCCACAAGTTTCTGGGCTATGTGATTCAGTTTGGCCGGTGGACCCTCTACCACAGCGGGGATACGGTACGCTACCCGGGGATGGCGGAGCTACTCCGGCGCTGGCCCATCGACGTGGCCATCCTGCCCATCAACGGGAGCAAGCCGGAGCGCCGGGTGGCCGGCAACCTGGATGGACGCCAGGCGGCCCAACTGGCCCATGATGTCGGCGCGCGGCTGGTCATCCCTTGCCACTACGAGATGTTCACCTTCAACACCGCCTCGCCGGACGAGTTCATCGCGGCCTGTCGGGAGCTGGGGCAGCCTTATCAGGTTTTACGGGCCGGGGAACGCTTCCACTATCCCCCGCCCTGGTACAGTCTGGCGTAAATACCACAGCAGAAATTCCGGGTGCCCTCTGGGCGCTACCTATGGTGGAAACCATCGGCGGCTCTACTGCAAAAAGGTCAAATGAGGACGCTGATTCGGATGATTCTCCCCTGCGTTTCTCTGCGGCTTTGCGCCCTCTGCGCCTTTGCGTTGCAAAAATACCCTTTTTGCAAGGGAGTCATTGGCGAAGTTCTGCCAGGATTTACTAAGCCGGCCTCTCAGCCCGCCGGCTGCCCCTGGACCACCCGCTGCTCCAGCCATTCGACCCACGCCTCCATGCCGGTGCCGTGGAGGGCGGACAGCTGAAAGACCTGGGCCTGGGGGTTCAGGGCCTTCACTCCATGGAGGAAGCGGTCCACGTCGAAGGGGATGTAGGGCAACAGGTCCACCTTGTTGAGGAGGAGCACATCTACCCCCCGAAACATGGAGGGATATTTGTAGGGCTTATCGTCCCCTTCGGGCACGCTGGCCACCAGGACATTCACGTGGGTGCCCAGTTGAAAATGGGCCGGGCAGACCAGGTTCCCCACGTTTTCCACCACCAGCAGGTCCAGGGCGTCCAGGGGCAGTTGGTCCAGCGCCGGACTGAGCATGTTGGCATCCAGGTGGCAGTTGCCGCCGGTGTTGATCTGCACCACCGGGACGCCCAGGCCGGCAATCCGTTCCGCGTCCAGGCTGGTGGCGATGTCGCCGTCCACGTAGCCCAGCCGCAGACGGTCCCGCAGCCGGGCCACGGTGGCGGTGATGAGGGTGGTCTTGCCCGCGCCAGGGGAAGCCATCACGTTGAGGCCGAAGATGCCGTGGGCGTCCAGCCGGCGTCGCACATCGGCCGCCAGGACTTCGTTGGCATGGAGAATGTTTTGGACCACGGGAATGCGTGCCATCCTTCACTCCACTTCGATGCTTTCCAGGCGGAATTCGTCGCCCCCCACCACCTGGACGGCCGGGCTTTTGCACACAGGGCAGCGAAAGTCTGCCTGGGCGTCCAGGGGGGTCTCGGCGCCACAGCCCTGACACTGGAGCCAGGCGGGCACACGCCGAAAGTGCAGCTGCGCGTCAGCGGCGAGGGTCCCCCGGGCAATCTGCTCCCAGTAGAACTGCACCGAGTCGTCCACAATGCTGGAGAGTTGGCCAATCACCAGGTAGAGGTGGGTGACCTTCCTGGCCTGGGCGGCCCTGGCATGCGCCAGGGTCAGGTCCAGCAGATGTTGGGTAATCGCCAGCTCATGCATGGCTCCATTGTACCATGTCGAAAAGATCCGCCCCAGGGACATCTGTCCCGGAGAAGAGAGGGCAGGAAAAAGCCCGGGGCCCGCAGGTGATCTTCCTGCGGGCCCCGGACATCACTTCCCGTACTTTAACTTAACTTCCCGTACATTACTTAAAAAGAAAGAGGGAAGAGAAGCCGCCAGGTAAGGCAGCCTCAGCCGTGGCGAAGGTGTGCCAGTGGCGGGACGCCCGGCCTCGCCGCGGCTGTGGCGTCCGCTCCGAGGCGCGCATACACCTGTGCAGCCCACTCTGCCAGGGCCGCCGTTTCCGCCTCATCCATGGGCGTATTCCCCAGGCCGGCGAAATAGTTGTTCTCCTGGTAGAGGGGCGCGCGGCTGTAGAACCACCCGTCGAACACGTCCCATTCCTCGTCGGAGAGCCATCCGCCGTGGCTTTCTACGACGGCACCGCCCTGGCAGGGGGTGATGTTGTGATAGGCGTAGCCGTGGGCCAGGACCACCAGGTGGCGACAATTTCCCGGTTGCTCGGGTACTTCCCCCAGCCACCAGCTCATCACCGTCCGGCCGGACGCGCTGACCCGGCCGCTGGCCAGCTCCTGGTAGGTGGTACGCGCCCAGGATTGGATTGCCCGGACCCAGGCCGGGCCGGCGATTGTGCCCGTACCCTGGAAGACCAGGCGCTCACCGTCGCTTTGCTGCTCGAAAGGTGCAAAGCGCTGGACCATTTGCGTCCACGTCTCGGTCAGGGCCACAGAGCCCTCCACCGGCGCGCCCGCCTGATCACAGGGGCCAATGAAGGCCTCGCCTGCCGCGGTGAGCTCCAGGCGCCGACATTCCACTTCGCCATCCTCTGGGAAGGGATCCCCTTCCCAGACCAGAGCGCCTGCCTCTGCCGGAGCTCCACCGGTCGACGGCGGACTCAGCAGCGTACACGCGCTCGCGCTCCACATCAGGAAAAGCAAAAAGATCGGTAGCCAACTACGTTTCATGATGCACGACCCTCCTGTTCGAGTCGCTGGAGGGCTTCTTCTCGATATGGCGCGGCGCGTCACCCACCGACCGAGCCCGGTCCGTGCCCAGCCATCCGGGAAGACCCTCTGTTGAATGAAATAGGGAAGCGACGATTCGCTTCCAAAACCCTGATGGCAGCGGGCATGGACCTTGCTGGCTTCACGCGCATGACGACAGGAGCAACCGTCTCTCCTGCATCCGAGCACGCCATGGGGCAGCCCGCCTCGACTGCCGCACGCACGCGAAGAGTCCGACCGTCACGGCTGTAGCCCGCGGTAGGCCCGCACATGGACGCGATGGTCCACCGGCGTGAGAAAGGTGAGCAGCACACGCACATGTTCTGGCGCCGGCTCGGCCTCCCGCATCTGCCACATGCCGTGGGCGTACGCGCCCGGCGTGAGGCGAATCACATCGCCACCATAACGCATGGCGCCACCGTTTTGTTTCAGGAAAATTGTCTGGCCGGCGACCGGCTGGAAACGGGTAT
The DNA here is from genome assembly GCF_006569185.2 of Litorilinea aerophila. NCBI lineage: Bacteria > Bacillati > Chloroflexota > Caldilineae > Caldilineales > Caldilineaceae > Litorilinea > Litorilinea aerophila. Next base: position 10,058 of record NZ_VIGC02000050.1, read on the forward strand.
CCGCGGTTTCCCAAATGCCGCCGGGAGCGAAGTCAAAGGCCATCTGCGCTGCGACCCGATCCAGCCCGTCCAGCGTGGTAAAGTGCAGGTCGAAGCCGTGGCCGTGGGCATCGTGCACTTCCGTGACCCGCAGGGTGCTGGTCAGAGGTGGCAGACGGCGCAGGGAGCGCTCGCCCATGGTCGCCACCCAGCGCTCTGGCGGAACCGGGCGGCCCAGGGGCAATTCGTAGCCCGGGCGGCGGGGGTTGTGGAGGCCTTCCGAGCGGAGGGTGGCGCCCTCCTGGTCCACAGCCAGGCTGTCGCCGATGAAGCGGCCGGTGGGGCCGCCGAAGTAGGTGAAGCTGATTTTGACGCTGCTCAACTCGGCGGCGCCATAGGTGAAGGTCAACAGCCGGGTGGTATCCCGGAAGAGCGTGGCGCTGAGCAGTCCCCGGCGCACCCGCCAGAGGCCATTGACCGGGTAGTGTCGGGCGTACTCCTGGGGGATCTGTCCCTGGGTGGCAGGCGGATCGCCGGCTTTGAGCAGGGCGTAGGTCAGCCAGGGCAGGTGGATCGCGTAGCGATCCCCCCGGGCCTCGGCCTGGGTCCAGAGGAATTGGGCGGCCTCCACAAATTCGGGGTGGGGCTGCATCCGATGGGCCAGGAGGTAGCAGGGCGCCAGCCCCAGGGGCACCTCCCGGGTACCGTAGTCCTGGCGGCGGGAGAGGCCGGTCTCCGCGGTGCCGTCGGCGTGGAGCAGGTGGAGGTCGAAGGTGAGGTTGCGGATCACCGCCTCCAGGGCTGTGGGCGCGTCCCAGTGCTCGGCGATGAAGAGGACGGAGCGGTCGTTGACCGCATCGTACACCCCCACACTGCGCTCGATGAAGGCGCCTTCTGGATCGATATCGAAGCCCTCGGCCAGGTAGGCCCTGACGGTGGCATCCACGTCCAGGTCCGGGTAGAGGGCTTTGGCCTGAACCAGGGCCGAGACCATCACCCAGCGATGGTTGGGGGTGTGGAAGCCGCCGCTGGCAATGCCCGCCACGGCCCGACGGATGAAGGTTTCCAGCGTCTGGAGCAGTTCGGCCCAGGCTGGCCCCGTGGCCCCGCGGTGCCGGGCCAGCTCCACCACCGTACACAGCTCCTGGACGGTGAAGCCGGTGTCCGGGCTGGAGTCGTAGTTGACCGAGAGGAGGTCAATGAGGCCGCTTTCCCGCTGGGCCCGGGTCATGGAGGCAGCTGCCGCCGTGGCCCGGGAAAGGTGGTCCTGCCAGGACGGCTCCGTCAGGGCCAGGTAGGCGCTGCCCACCACAAAGTCGGTGGTATAGCGGGCATCGGGCAGGTCATAGGCCGGGTTGATCAGGGCTCCATGGTTCGGGTGGGTCGGGTCGGTGATCTGGGTCAGACCCAACTGTTCCACATAGCGGGCCAGGTGGGGCAACACATTGGCCAGGGTGAGGGCAGACATAGCCGTCTCCTTAACGATTGTTTTTTGCGGGTTACGATTGTTGTTTCAATCATCGGCCCAGGGCCGGCCACGGTCTCATGCAGAGCTACCACGCCAAGACGCGCCAGTGCCAGGTGTAACCCCAAGTGCAAGGACGGTGAGGGTTACCGGGTGCCCAGCTGCACAGTTTGGTGCTGGAAGCGCTCGCCGTCGAGTTCGTAGATCCAGAAGGGATGGGGAAACTCGGAAAAGGCAGGAACGGTGGCGAAGAGGGTGTTGTCAACCATCTGGGGCCGCGCGCCCCGATGGTAGTGGCCGCTCAGGACCAGCCGCACCCGGCCACTGGCCACGATGGCAGCCTGCATGGCGTCCCCCTCGCCGTAGGTGTAGGGGTATTCGCCGTTGAGGTGGGGCCAGATCACGTAATGTTGGACGTGGATTTGGGGCGGCGAGTCGGGATCTTCCAGGGCATCCTGGAAGCGTTGCCATTCTGCCCCGGTGCGGTGGGGCACATGGCCCTCGCCCTCCGCGTCCCAGAAGGCCAGGACCCGATAGCCACGGCAGATCTGGTCCAGGGGAAGGTGGCCGAAGACCTTACGCGTCAACTCGGGGTGATCGTGGTTGCCGTCCACCACCACCAGGGGACAGGGCAGGGGCGCCAGAATGTCGGCGATGAGCCGCAGATCCGCCTCGCCCTGGGCCCGGGTGGCGGGATCGTCCAGCCGGTCGGTGGGGTAGTCCACCAAATCGCCGCTGAGCACCAGCAGGTCTGGGTTGTGGGCGTGGAGGTGCTGCACGGCCCGTTGCAGGTAATCGGCCATGAGGCGGCTGCGGCGTTCGGGGATGTCGGCAGTGCCCGGGAGGTGATGGCGCAGGTGCAGGTCGGAGATGTGGGCAATTTTCATGGCAGATCCGGGTGGGTACTGATGGTTTTGAGTTGAAAGGGTATCGAGTTTGACAACGTTGCCGGGGGTCCAGTATAATCCGGCGGCAATATATCATATATGATGACGGGCACGCAATTTACCGCGCTCCCCGTAATCGAAAACCTGAAACCACACCCAGCTTTCATCGTCCATCCATCTGGCCATCCTTGACATGGCACCGCCACCGTGGCTGCTCGCCATGGTGACGAGCGTCCCGAACGTGGCGTTGATCCTGCCATCGACCTGGCCGCCCGGCCCTTCTGCCCCGACGCGGGCCGGCGAGATCTCCCGGGCCTGCCGGACAGGCTCGCGTACCCGGTCCATCTATTGTACATCAGGGCCGTGGCGCGCCGGAAAACAGCCGGAAAAACTCTGGAGCCCATAAATGCCAAAGGCGAGGGGGTATCACAGCAAAAAGGAATTTGCCTACGAGACGCTGCGGGAGAGCATCATGAGCGGCGCGCTGAAACCCGGCACGCGCCTGATCATCGACGAGCTCTCCGCCGAGCTGGGGGTCAGCCCCATTCCCGTGCGGGAAGCCCTGCAGCAGCTCCAGTACGACGGCTTCGTCACCATCGAACCGTACATCGGCGCCCGGGTGAGCGAGATCCACGCCAGCCTCATCCAGGAAATCTTCGCCCTGTTGGAGGCGTTGGAGACCATCAGCAGCACGGTGGCCTGCCAGAAGATGAGCGATGCCGATTTCGCCGAGATGGAAGGCCTGCTACAGCGCATGGACAGGGATATGGCCGACCTGGAGCAGTGGGCAGAAGACAACGTACAGCTCCACCAGTTTCTCTGCGAGAAGGCGTCCATGTCCCTGGTGGCCAACATCATGCAGCAAGTGTTGGATCACTGGAACCGCCTGCGCCGCCACTACCTCCAGGACGTGATCGGCAAGCGGGTGGAGGCGGCCCAACGGGACCACTGGCGCCTGCTGGAAGCCCTGCGCACCCGGGATCCCAAAGTCGTGGCCCAGGTGATCCGTACCCACAACCAGGAGGCCCTCTCCTCCTATCTCCAATACCTGGCCAGCAGCGGCAAGCTGGAACCAGAAGAAATCATCCAAATGCCCGGAGGCAATTTACATGATTGACAAATCTGAACTGATTCAAAAATGCCACCGCACCCTGGACTTTGCCGGCCAACAGCTGCGCCACCTCATCGAAACCTACCCCGACTACTTCCCCATGTACACGGTCAACGGGAAGTGGAAGCACAGCGGTGAGGCCTGGACCAACTGGTGCGAGGGGTTCCTGGGCGGGCAGATGTGGCTCCTCTACAAACATACGGGGGACGACTACTGGCGGGAGAAGGCCGAACACTACTCCCGGCTGGTGGAGCACCGAAAAACCGACCGCACCGTCCACGACCTGGGCTTCGTCTTCTGGTCCACCTGGAAGCGCTGGTACGACCTGACCGGCGACCCGTCCCTCAACGATGTGGTGATCGAGGCAGGGCGCACCATGAGCCTGCGCTTCAAGGAAAAAGGGCAATACCTGCGCTCGTTTGTGGCCGATGATAGCCTCTTCATCGACATCATGATGAATGTGGGCATCATCTTCTACGCCGCCCAGCAGACCGGCGACAAAAACCTGTGGCGCATCGCCAACCAGCACTGCCTGACCACCCGCCGCTACCTGGTCCGGGGGGACGGCAGCACCGCCCACGAGGGGATCTTCGACCTGGAGACGGGCGAATTCCTGCGCCAGAGCACCCACCAGGGCTGGCGGGACGATTCGTCCTGGGCCCGGGGGCTCACCTGGGCCCTCTACGGCTTCGGCACAGCCTACTCCTTCACCCAGGATGTGCGCTTCCTGCAGACGGCCGAAGCCTGCGCCAATTTCTACATCGAGCGGACGCCCGACCACGGCGTGCCCCCCAATGACTGGGATGAACCCAATCCCCAATACCCCTACGAGAGCTCAGCCGCGGCCATTGCCGCCAGCGGCCTGCAGAACCTGGCCCGCCTCACCGGAGACGCGGCCCGGGCCCGCCTCTATCGGGACTATGCGCTCCAGATCCTGGACACCCTGACCGGCCCCGAGTTCACCGCCTACGAGACACCGGGCTGGGAGGGTATCCTCAAGCACGGCATGTACCACCAGCGCAAGGGGCTGGGCGTGGACGAGAGCGTCATGTGGGGCGACTACTTCTACCTGGAAGCCATCTGCAAGGTGTTGGGCTATGAATAGCGTGGAACCAGGAAGCGGCGTGAGTCGACGTCGGGTGGCGCTGGTCACTGGCGCCGGCCGGGGCATCGGCCGGGGTATCGCCCTGGCCCTGGCGGAACGAGGCTGGGCCGTGGTGGTGAACTACCGGGGCAACGCGACGGCCGCCCAGGAGACCGCCGCCGGGGTGGAGGCCGCCGGCAGCGAAGCCCTCCTGGCCCAGGCGGACATCGCCCAGGCCGCAGACCGGCAGCGCCTGGTGGACGAAACCCTGGAACGCTTCGGGCGGATCGACCTGCTGGTAAACAACGCCGGCATGGCCCCCCGGCAGCGCATGGATATCCTGGAGACTACCGAAGAGAGCTACGACGAGGTGATGGCCGTCAACCTGAAGGGGCCCTACTTCCTCACCCAGCAGGTGGCCAACACCATGATCCGCCTGATCCAGGAGGGGGTCATCCAGCAGCCGTTGATCATCAACATCGGCTCCCTCAGCGCCTACGCGGCCAGCACCAACCGGGGCGAATACTGCATCTCCAAGGCCGGCCTGGCCATGGTTACCGCCCTCTTTGCCGACCGGCTGGCCGAGTACGGCATCCACGTCTACGAGGTGCGGCCGGGCATCATCGAAACCGACATGACCAGCGCGGTCAAAGAGCGATACGACCGCCTCTTCGAAGGCGGGTTGACGCCCATCCGCCGTTGGGGCGAGCCCGAAGACGTGGGCCGCGCGGTGGCGGCCATCGCCGAAGGCTACTTCCCCTACTCCACCGGCGAGGTGTTCAACGTGGACGGAGGCTTCCACCTCCGTCGGCTTTGATAGGACAGACGTTTGTAAACATGGGCTAGCCAGCCCCAGAGCTAGCAAAACGAGGGCTTTTGCATGCACATTCGACGAGTTGCCATGTTGCGGACGGCCGAGGACTTCCGGGCTCACACCGAATCCCTCGGCATCCACCTTCCCTTCGACGAAGAGCTTCACCACGGCCCGGACGCGCCCCTGGCCCAGCCCTACTCCCTGGGCCAGGTGACCATCGGCAATCGCTTCGCCATCCTGCCCATGGAGGGGTGGGATGGCACCACCGACGGCCGGCCCACCGACCTGGTGCGGCGGCGCTGGCAGCGCTTCGGCCTGAGCGGCGCCAAGCTGATCTGGGGTGGCGAGGCGGTGGCCGTCCGCCACGATGGCCGGGCCAACCCCAACCAGCTCATGATCACCGACGACACGGTGGAGGAGCTGGCTGCCCTGCGGGCCCTGTTGGTGGAGACCCACGAGGAGCACCACGGCCGCAGCGACGATCTGCTGGTGGGGCTGCAGTTGACCCACTCCGGCCGTTTTGCCCGGCCCAACGAGAAGACCCGGCTGGAGCCCAAGATTCTCTACCACCACCCCCTGCTGGATCCCAAGTTCAACCTGCCGCCCGAGACGCCGCTGATGACCGATGAGGAGATCGAGCGGCTGGTGGAAGACTTCATCCACGCCGCAGAATTGGCCCAACAGGCCGGTTTTGCCTTCGTGGACATCAAGCACTGCCACGGCTACCTGGGCCACGAATTCCTCAGCGCCATCGACCGCAACGGCAAGTACGGGGGCAGCTTTGAAAACCGCACCCGCTTCCTGCGGGAAGTGGTGGCCGGGATTCGGGCCAAGGCGCCGGGCCTGGGCATCGGCGTACGGCTCAGCGCCTTCGACTTCCTGCCCTTCCAGCCCAGCGAAGATGAGGATCGCCACGGCGTGCCCATGACACCCCCGAATGGTCGCTACCCCTATGGCTTCGGCAGCGACGACACGGGCCTGCAGATCGACCTGAGCGAACCGGTCCAGTTCCTGGATCTGCTGCAGGAGCTGGACATCCAGCTGGTCTGCATCACCGCGGGCAGCCCGTACTACAATCCCCACATCCAGCGGCCGGCCCTCTTCCCGCCGTCAGATGGCTATCAGCCGCCCGAAGATCCCCTGGTGGGGGTGGCCCGGCAGATCAACGTGGTGGCCCAACTGAAGCAGCTGCGGCCAAACCTGGCCTTCGTGGGCAGCGGCTACTCCTACCTGCAGGAATGGCTGCCCAACGTGGCCCAACACGTGGTGCGCACCGGCATGACCGACTTCGTGGGGTTGGGGCGCATGGTGCTGACCTATCCGGAGATGGCCCAGGACGTGCTGGCCGGACGGCCGCTGCAGCGCAAGCGCATCTGCCGCACCTTCAGCGACTGCACCACGGCCCCCCGCAACGGCATGGTCTCGGGCTGCTACCCACTGGATCCGTTCTATAAGTCCCGGCCGGAATTCCAGCGATTGACGGAGGTAAAGAAAACATTGTAAACTGTGCTTGGCCGTCGATGCTCCTGTTGCCCGACCGCTGACCGCTGTCCAAACGTAACAGCCGAATCATCCGGCAATGAGCTCGTCACCGGGTAGCCCCACCGGTCGAGCCACCGGCGTGGAGACGGAACCTCTGCCATGATACCGCCACACCACCCGGGCGAATTTGCCACGCCTCTATTGCCGTAGGGCACAAAGGGCCCAATTGCGCCATAACGTAATCTTGATAACGTTTATCAAATGCTCATCTCCGTTTAAGCGACGGCTAAAGCAGGACCTGTATTCAAATGAGATGCCCATCACCCATGGGTAGGATGGGAGTGCACTGTCCATGAAACAGGGTATGACGCACTCTGACTCCCCGGACCACGGTAGCCCCTGGCATACCGCATGGCTGTACCTGGCCTGTTATGGCCTCTGGCTCGTCTATTCTGGGCTGGCCTTTTGGCTGATCTTCCTGGTGCGCGACCTGTTCGTGACCCTCTCCATGGTCGCGCACCTGAACCCGTGGGCCGTGCGGGCCGTCGACAAATGGACGGTCTACGTGCTGGGTGCAGCCTGGCTGGCAGCGGTGATCTGGATGGAAGGTGCCCTGCGCCAGAGTGTGGAGCGAAGGACCCTCTGGCAACTGGCCGGACGCCTGGCCGCCGCCCTGATCGCCATCGGCGGCGTTTCCTACGGCATCCAGCAGTTGCTCCAGGGGTTGTGAGTAAGGCGTTTAGTTTGATCCTTTGATCCACAGATGACACGGATTCAGTCTGGCCCGGCATCTAAGGATGCCGACTCCTCGTCGGAAATCGTGAACGACTGGATTGCCGGGATTGGTTTTCAGCCCTATCTGTGGAATCTGTGGCTCGAATCAAATCTGCAAAGATAGCGAACGTAAGAGTGACGACGGTCAGAGCGACCATGGTAAGAGGAGGTAGATACTTTGTCTTCCGTTGAGACGAAAACTCCAGGGGGTGCCCAGGCCGCCGCGGCCAACACCCCGGACCGGGCCAAGGTCTTGCTGGAGGTCAAAAACCTGAAGAAATATTTCCCCATCAAGCGCGGCTTCTTCTCCAAGACCGTGGGCCACGTCAAGGCTGTGGATGATGTGAGCTTCTACGTCCGTTCCGGCGAGACGCTGGGCCTGGTGGGCGAGAGTGGATGCGGCAAGACCACCACCGGGCGGGTGATCTTGCGGGCCATCGACCCTACGGCTGGCGAAATCTGGTTCGAAGACCAGGACATGGGCCGGGTCAACGTCGCCACCCTGGAACCCCAGCAGCTCAAACGGCTGCGCCGCAACATGCAGATGGTCTTTCAGGACCCGTACTCGTCCCTCAATCCCCGCATGACCCTGCTCCAGAATGTGGGTGAGCCCCTGCTGGTGAACAAGGTGGCCAGCGGCAAGGAGCTGGAGGACCGGGTGGCCTACCTGCTCAAGGTGGTGGGGCTGCGGCCCGAGTACATGAACCGCTATCCCCACGCCTTCAGCGGCGGCCAGCGCCAGCGCATCGGCATCGCCCGGGCCCTGGCCCTCAATCCCCAGCTCATCGTGCTGGATGAGCCGGTCTCCGCGCTGGATGTGTCGGTCCAGGCCCAGATCCTGAACCTGCTCCAGGACCTCCAGAAGGAATTCGGCCTGACCTACCTCTTCATCGCCCATGACCTCAGCGTGGTGGAACACATCAGCGACCGGGTTGCGGTGATGTACGTGGGCCAGTTGGTGGAAAGCGCCACCACCGAAGAGCTCTACCTGCGGCCCCTCCACCCGTACACCGAGGCGCTGCTTTCCGCTGTGCCCAAGCCCGACCCCAAGGACCGCACGGAGCCCATCGTCCTGCCCGGCGATGTGGCCGACCCGGCCAACCCGCCCAGCGGCTGCTACTTCCATCCCCGCTGCCGCTACAACGACGGCAAGCGCTGTGTAACTGAAACGCCAACCCTGCGGGAGGTCCGGCCCAGTCACTTTGTGCGCTGTCACTACGCCGGCGAGCTCAACCTGGTGGGTGTAGACGGCTCCCACGGCTGAGGAGGTCCGGACAGCCAGGTTCTCGGAGAATGATCCTGCCGGTGATGGCAGGTGGTGAGGAGGTATCATGAAGGTCATGCTGGCGATCCCACCCAACTGGACACCTACCATGCCCCATCTGGCGCTGCCCACGTTGACGGGCTACCTGCGCGGCCAGGGGGTGGAGGTGATCCAGCGGGATCTGAACCTGGAAGTCTTCGACGAGATCCTCACCCGAGACTACCAGCGCCAGGCCCTGGAGCAGCTACGGGAAGAATATGGCCCGGCCGGCAACCGTCGGCCCCGCCGGCCGGCCCCTGCCCCGCCGGCGCAGGTCCAGTGGGCCCTCCATTCGGGGCCCCAACTGGCGGCCCAGGTGGAGCAGGCCAAGCGGCTCCTGCGCAGCGATGCCTTTTTCGACGGGCCGGTGGGGTTGCGGGCTTTCCAGGTCATCGCCAACTGTCTGGCCATCGCCTCCTTGCCCTTTTACCCCGCCTCCCTCCACCTGCAGAGCTACGAGGCGGCCTTCCCGGTGGACAGCAGTCGGGCCCTGCGGCGCAGTGTTCGGGATCCCCAGCACAACATCTTCATCGACATCTTCCGCCGGGGCATCCTGGCCGACATCATGCGGGAAAAGCCCGACATTGTGGGCATCTCCATTCCCTCCATGCCCCAGATGCTGGCGGGCATGACCCTGGCCTCCCTGATCAAGGCGGCGGGCCTTCCCTGTCACGTCACCGTGGGTGGGCCCCACATCAGCATGTTGCGGGATGAGCTGCCCAAGGTGCCGGCCGTCTTTGAGTGGATCGACAGCGCCGTGGTCTTCGACGGCGAAGTCCCCTTGCTGCGGCTGGCCGAGGCGCTGGATGGCAACGGGGATCTCTCCGCCGTGCCCAACCTCATCTATCGGGACGGCAACCAGATCCGGGTGACCCCCCGCAAGAAGCCGGAGAAGATCACCGACCTGCCGCCGCCGGACTTTGATGGCCTGCCCCTGGATCGGTACCTGGCTCCCCGGCTGGCCCTCCCCCTCCTCACCGCCCGGGGCTGCTATTTCGGCAAATGTGCCTTCTGTAACGTGGGTTATGGCGAGCCGGAAAACTTCAGTCAGTTGCGGGCCGAGCAACTGGTGGAGCAGATGCTCGACCTCCGGCGACGATACGGCATTCGCCACATCTTTTTCTCAGACGAAGCCATCACCCCCCGAAATCTAAAACATCTCTCCGCACTCCTGCGGGAGCTGGGGGCGCCCATTCACTGGGGTGGCTGTGCCCGCTTCGAAAAAGTCATCGACGCCGAACTCCTGCAGAACATGTACGCCGGCGGCTGTCGCATGATCCTCTTCGGCCTGGAGAGCGCATCGGAGCCCATCATCCAGGCCATGGTCAAGGGAACCGAGCTGGAACACATGAGTCGCATCCTGCGGGAGAGCAGTGCGGCCGGTATCTGGAACCATACCTTTTTCTTCTTCGGCTTTCCCGGCGAGACCCTGGAGGATGCCCAGGAGACGGTCAACTTCATCTACGCGCACAAGGAGCACATCCATTCGGCCGCTTTGGGAACGTTTCTGATGGAGCGCTACTCCCCGGCCCATCGCTTCCCAGAGCTGTACGGCGTCAAGCGCATCATCGAAGATCCGGACAAAGACCTGGCCATCTACTTCGACTACGAGGTGGAACGGGGGATGGATGACAAGATGGCTGAGCGGGTGGAAGCCCACTTTCTGAACAGCCTGCCGGTCAAGCCCTACCCCCAGTTTTACGTCAGCGACGTCTACCGGTTCCTCTACGCCAGCCACCTGAGCGATCAGGGGGTCCCCCTCCCCCCCTGGCTCGCCACAGAGGTGCCGGTGGCGTCCGCTGGTTTGTGATCAATGGTTCGGCCCTTTTCAGCGGTTCTGCCCGTCGCCGAACCATCGATAATACTCACGGTAGTCTTTTTGATTTCCTACATGCTAAAGGAGGCAATTCATGAAGCGATCCCCGTCGAAGCGCGTTTCTCGTCGCGAGTTTATGCGCCTTTCGGCCTTTGCCACGGCCGGCGTCGCCCTGGCGGCCTGTGGCGGCGGTGGCGCTGCGCCGGCCCCGGCTGAACCGGCCGCGCCGGCAGCGACAGCCGCGCCGGCCGAGCAGGCAGCGCCGGCAGCCCCGGCTGCGCCGCCCTCCAAGTTCAACGAGGCGCCCATGCTGGCCGACCTGGTGGCCCAGGGCCAATTGCCGCCCGTGGACGAACGGCTCCCCACCAACCCCATGGTCATGCCCGTGGCCGAACAGACCGGCAACTACGGCGGCACCTTCCGCCGCGGTTTCCGGGGCGTCTCCGACCGCTGGGGCCCCACCAAGCTCCAGGATCGGGGCCTGGCCTGGTATGACCAGGAACTGAACATGCGCCCCCGCATCGCCGAGTCGTGGGAGATCAACGAGGACGCCAGCGAATGGACATTCCACCTGCGGGAAGGGATGAAGTGGTCCGACGGCCAGCCCTTCACCACCGCCGACATCCAGTGGTGGTATGACTACGAGCTGACCAACACCGAGATCACCCCGGCACCCGGCGACGCCTGGGTCACCGTAGGGCTTATCAGTGTTCTAACACCGGCTCTTGAAGAAGAAGATGGAGGCCTTGAACGGGTTGAGCTGCTACGACTCGCCGGGCGTCTGGGATGTAAGGCAGTCTGAGTCGGCGCAAGCAATTGAGAGCCACATTGCGCAGCATGGAAAGGGCCGATCCGATGCGACGGCCATGCAGCCGGTCCTCATCCATGGTGACATCTC
>NZ_VIGC02000051.1 GCF_006569185.2 Litorilinea aerophila
GCGGGTCTCTGGCCCGCCGTGGGTGGCCGGATCTGCGGGGTACCGGGGGGCGTGGGGGAAGGTTGGCGACAGCGGGCGGGCACGGGGACCCCGTCGTAGGCGCAGCTCGTAGCTGCGCATCCGTCGCTCTCCCTTCACCCGCCTGGGTATGGCACCATCGGGCGGCCGAGGGCCGCCCCTACGGTAAACCAGTACCCTTTCGCGATGGGGAACAGCGGGCGGGCATGGGGGCCCACCCCTACAGGAGGCGGAGCAGCTCGTCCAGGGTGATGCCCGTCTCCCTCAAGAAGAGGGCCGCCAGGACCAGGGCCACCAACAGCACCAGCACCACCACCGGCCAGCCGGAATGGGCCGGCTGGGGCGGTGGCGGCTGCCAGGGACGGATCCGGCGGCCACGGGCAGGCCGAATCTCGATGCGCTCCTGGCCATCCACCACGGTCGGGTGCAGTTCCACGGTCAGGCCAATCCAGGTGGAGGGGACAAGGCTGCCGGACAGGGTGATGAGGACGGCGATCTGGTCAGGCGTCAGGACCAGCCGTTTGGGTGTTTCAGCCAGATGCAGGACCGGGGCCAGGGTCTCCACACCCTGGAAGGAGACATTGACGACGGTCACCGTCCGGGCACGGCCGCCCAGATCGTGGGGGTGGAGTCGATAGCCGGTGTCGACGATGGCAGAGATGGACATGGAACGATGCAAGCGGGGCGACTCAGTCCCCAGGTTTCAAGTCCACGGTCGGTGCTGCCATGGACTGCCTGCGCCGGGCCGGGCCAGGATCCGAGGGCAGCCATACCCGGAAGATGGTCCCCCGGCCCACCTGGCTGTCCACCTGGATGGTGCCGCCATGGAGCTGCACGATCTCCTTGACGATGCCCAGCCCCAGCCCGGTACCCCGGATCTGGGACTGGATCGCGTTCTGGCCCCGGTAGAAGCGCTCGAAGATGTGGGGGAGATCTTCGTCCGGTATGCCGATGCCCGTGTCCTGGACCACGAACTGGACGCCGCCCGGGTCCGCCTGGGTGATGACAGTGATGCTGCCTTCGGGCGTATAGTTGACCGCATTGGCCACCAGGTTCACCACCAGGTGGGCCAGCTCCTCTTCATTCCCCCGAACCTGCAAGGGGCCCGGATCGGGTCGGAAGATGAGGCGGAGGCCCGCGGCCTCTGCCTGGGGCTGGTAGGTGGCGACCACGCTGGCCACCAGCGGGTTGAAGTCCAACGGGGCGAAGACCAGGTGCTCCCGCTGTTGTTCCAGGCGGGAGAGCTCCAGGATCTCTTCGATGTAACGGCCCAGAAGATCCACCTGGGCGTTCATGAGCGCCAGATATTGCTCCTGCTTGGCCGGGTTGATCTTCATCAGCTCCAGGAAACCGCGCAGGCTGGTGATGGGGCTGCGCAGCTCATGGGAGACGTTGGAGACGAACTTGGATTTCAGCCGGTCCAGCTCCCGCAGCCGGGCGTTGGCGGCGGCCAGCTCCTGGGTGCGCTCCGCCACCTTCTCCTCCAGGCTGGCGTTCAGCTCCCGGAGTTGCTGGACCAGCTCCACATTTTTCTCGGCAAAGGCCGCCACCTCGGCGTGGGCGGCCTCCAGCTGGCGCTGCCGTTGATCCAGGGCGGTGACCATTTCCCGGAAGGCGCCGGCCAGCGCGCCGAGCTCATCCTGGCGCTGGACCGCGATGGGGGTGCGCAGGTCGCCGCTGGCCACCGCCTGGGTAGCCCGCACCAACTGGGTCAGGGGCTTGATCAGGGTGCGGGCCAGGGCCCAGGAGACCAGCACGGCCAGCACGATGACGACACCCGCGACCATGACCAGGCGGAAGGTCAGCCGGTAGACGGGCGCTAGAATCTCGTTGTCGTCGATCTTCACCACCAGCCCCCATTGGAGCTGGGGAATGTAGCGGATCGCGGCCAGGACCTCCTGGCCCCGATAGTCGGTGGCCTGCTGGATGCCTTCCACCGCGTTGGCGGCCAGGGTGGCCAGGTAGGCTTCCGGCGTGCCCTGGCGCAGGCGCAGGTTGAGCGCGGCCTCCGGGGCAAAGCGGGTGTTGTTGAGGAAGACGGTGGTGTCCCCTTCGCTGCGTACCAGCATGGTTTCACCGGTGGAGCCCAGGCCGGGGCCCAGGTCGATCAGCCGGAAGAGGGATTGTTCCGCGTCCACGGTGAGGATGACGGCGCCCAACACCGCCGGCTGGGGCTCCACGTCGTTGGCCGTGGCCGCGTGCATCACATGGCCAAATTTCATTTCCGGCCGGCCCGTTTCCGGGTGGAGGTAGAGATCCTGGGTATACTGGCCGTCTGGGGCAGCCATGGTGTGGATGAAGGCTTCGTCGTCGGCGATGGACTGGCCGATCAGGGTGGGGTCGGTGGCGGCGCGGATGACGCCGTGGACGTCGGCCATGACGATCTGGCTGTAGCCGGGCCGGGATTGCTGCAGCAGGTGCATGCTGTCCACCAGGCTATCCAGCAGGCTCGCTTTTTCTTCCGACGAGGTAGCGGGTGACAGAAGGTCGCTGAAATGTTCCTGGTTGAGTTTGTTGCTGGCCAGAAGTTGGGTGTCGGCCCGGCGTTCTGCCAGCCAGAGGGCGGTGAACCCCTTCTTGAAGTCGGCGATGATGATCAGCTGCGCGTAGATCTGCTGGCGCAGGGCAGAGCGCTCGCTCATGTAGGCGGCCAGGCCCAGCCCCGCCACGGAGATAAAGGCCACGCAACAGAGCGCGGCCAACAATCGTCCCAGGAGACTCCTGCGCAGCGGAACGTTCATGGCGACATGAGGATTCACGAGGAGAGGATCCTCGCCAGCAGCTCATCCAGGTGATCGGGGGTCAGCAGCCCGGCCCACGTGGCGGCGATGCGGCCCTCCCGGTCGATGAAGATGCTGGTGGGCATGCCCCGCAGTTGATAGAGGGTGCGGACGCTGCCACTTTCGTCCCGCGCCACGGGCATCTCCATCTCGAATTCCTCGGCGAAGCGCCGGACCGCTTCTTCCTTCTCCTGCACGTTGATGGCCAGGACCACCAGCTCCGGATGGGCCTGGGCCTGGCGGACGATCTCCGGCATCTCCAGCCGGCAGGGTCCGCACCAGGTGGCCCAGAAGTTGAGCATCACCGGGTGCCCCTGCAGCGAATGGAGCTCAAGCACGCTGCCGTCGGCCCACTCCATGCGGAAGTTGGGGGCCAGGTCGCCAGTGTTCAGGCCGGTCTGGCGGTTGTCCACCCCCTCGGCGCTGGCCAGGGGAAATCCCCGGCCGATACCGGCGGGCAGGTCGGCGACGGATAGCTGGGCCTCTTGCGCAGGGGCAGGAGCGGAGCCCTGGCCAGCAGCGGGGGCTCCGCAGGCCGCCAGCAGCAGGGCCAGGAGCAACAGGGTCAGGCGAAGGGCGCCGGCCGAAACATCGCCGGACAGCGTGGAGCCGGGCCCATTGAACCAGAAGCTGAAACGATTGTGCAGCCACATGAGGACGTCACCTCCCTGTGCGGCGTAGTATAGTCTGGCGTAAATGCCACGGCAGAAATTCGGCGGCATTACCTCTGGTGGAAACCATCGGCGAATTTCTGCCGGGCTTTACTAACCACATGACGGTTGGTTGCCGACGCCGGGGGGCGGGCCTGCGGTCAAACCAGACCACCACCTGGACGGATGGGGCCATCCGCCGTGGGTTGCCAACAGGCTGTCAGCCTGCATCGGTTACCGCCATGATAACACAGGGGCGCCTCCGGGATGGTAAATCTACCTACGGAATCAGGGAAATCGGAGTGGCGTGGGCGTCTGGGCGTGGGCACCCCAGGGCACCGGTCGCAAGGTGCAGGTTATCTGTCAGCCTGTCGACAATCTTGGCACAGAAGGGAGGTAGCTGTCAAGCAGCACAGATGTCCGTGTGGGACAGTGTCTCATTGGGCGGGCAGGAGCTCGGCAGGCTGGGTCCGGCTATACATGTAGGCCCGTTCCTCCAGCTCCAAGGCATGGGCCCGGACCTCTGCCAGGGCCTCCTCATCCAGTTCGATGACCTCCACCAGCTCCAGCGTCTCCTGCTGGGAATCGTCGCCGCGCCAGCCCACCCGCACCACGCCCACGCCCTGGGCATAGTATTTGAGCTGGAAGGCGCCGGGCTCCTCCTGATTGTACTCTTCGATGACCAGCACATTGTCAAAGCAATCATAGGGTACACAGGTCTGCTGGCCCACTTCGTAGACCCGGGCCCGGTCGGTCCAGTTGAAGGGCGCGGGTGCATAGCCCTGGGAGTAGTCCGAGCTGTCCTGTTCGGGATGGGCCTTCATCATGATGCCCGCCTTGGCGCCCTCTGGCAGGTCGACCAGCCAGACGCGGCCCCCCACGAATTCCGTCTCGTCGTAGGTTTCCCGATATTGCCCCAGATGCCAGACATTGCCCTCGTTGTCCTGGGCAAAGAAGGTCAGCTCGGCCTCGACCAGCGCGTCATCGCTGATGTCTTGATCCAGGATCACCACGGTGCGCACGCCGTTGATGACTTTGGTCAGGTCGGTGACGGTGAAGATGATGCGGTGGGGAATTTCCTCCCCATTTTCCACGGTGATCCCTTCATAAACGTACTGGGTGCCGGGCTTCAGGGGCTTCCAGGGATTGTCGATGGTGGTGGCGTGATCAAACTGGCTGGGGTCCAGTTCCAGCAGATTGGCAAAGTGTTCGTCCGGAAATTCTTCTTCGGCGGCAGCTTCGGCAGCGACTTCTTCCTGGGGGGCTGGGTCGGCCGCGGCGGGCTCGGCCGCTTCCTGGCTGGCTGCCTGAACAGGTTCAGCGCCCACGAGTGCCGGGCCGCTGAGGTCACTGCTACAGGCGGCTACAAACAACGCCATGGACAACAGGGCCGTGAATACAGCCCACGTCACGAGGGTCGAACGAGACATGATTATGCTCCTTCTGGTCTCAGCCTGTTACTCGAATGGCAACGATTCACGCCCTGACCCAGTACAGGAGTGCATCCAACACCAGGGCGCCGGCCGCGATCCGGGCCGCGTCCGTGGCACCGGCCGTCAGGTCCAGCGCCCCGGCATCGAATCATTCCTTGAGCTGGAGGAGGACGAAGGCCACCAGGGCGACCTCGACGGTGCCGACAAGCAGAGTGGACCAGCCTGTGGGAACCGCTACCGAGAGTCCTCCGGTTTCCTCTCGCTTCTCCAGCCCACTAGCCGGCCGCCTGGAGATTGCTGTGGCGGCCTGGCCCCCCAAAACGCAGGTAGAGGGCCGGCACGATAAAGAGGTTGACCAGGGTGGATGTCACCAGGCCGCCCAGGATGACGATGGCCATGGGATGTTCGATTTCGTGGCCGGGCAGGTTGCCGGTGATGGCCAGGGGCACCAGGGCCAGGCCCGCGGTCAGCGCGGTCATCATGATGGGGGCGATGCGTTCCCGGGCCCCGCGGATCACCAGGCCCAGGCCAAAGGTCTCCCCTTCAAACTCTTCCAGGTGCTGGTAGTGGCTGATGAGCATGATGCCGTTGCGGGCCGCCACGCCCAGGATGGTCAGGAACCCCACCAGCGAACCCAGGGAGAGAACCCCGGCACTGAAGAAGAACGCGGCCAGGACACCCCCCACCATGGCCATGGGCAGGCTCAGGAAGGACATGGCCGCCAGGCGCCAGGTGCCCAGAGAAACCCGCAAGAGGAAGAAGATCACGAAGGCCGCGATGATGCCCGTGATGAGAATCCGCCGGCTGGCCGCCTGGCGCTCCGCATACTCGCCGATGAGCTCTGGGTGATAGCCGTGGGGAAAGTCGATCTCTTCCAGGGCGTGCCGGACGTCCGCCACCACGGACCCCAGATCCCGCCCCTTCACATCTGCCTCGATGTTGATCCGCCGGGCCAGCCGCTCCCGGTTGATGGCGTTGGGAATGGGTTTCACCTGGATGTCGGCCACTTCGATCAGGCGGACCTTTCTGCCGTCGGGTGTGTCGATCAGCAGATCGTAAATGTCGGTCAGGCTGTCCCGGTATTCGGGCATGCTCCACACCTGTACATCGTAGGTGCGGCTGACGGTGTGGATGTCGCCGGCTTCTTCACCGGCCACCAGATAGGCCGCGGCCCGCCGGACGTCTCCTGGTTTCAGACCGTAGGCCTGGGCTTTGGCCAGATCCACCTGAATTTCCAACTGGGGAATGTCCACCAGAAATTCCACGTGGAGATCGGTGAGACCCGGGATTTCCGACAGTTCGTGCTCCACCTCCGCCGCCTTGGCCCGCAGCACATCCAGATCTTCACCGTAAATCCGGATGACCACGGGATGGCTGGAGCCGGTCAACACTTCCCGGATGCGTTCCTTCAGGTAGGTTTGCACATCCCGGTAGAGTCCGGGATAGCCATCCACCATCGCCTGGATCTTGGCCAGGGTCTCATCGTAGTCCACTGACGGATCCACGCTGACCCAGTTCTCCCCGAAGTAGATGCCATAGACCTCGTCCATCAGCAGCGCCTGGCCGATGTGGGAGCCGCAGTTGCGCACCCCCGGAATGGTGCGCAGCTCCTGGCAGGCCAGGGTGGAGATCCGCACCATCTCCGGGTGGGAGGTCCCCGGTTTGGTCAACCAGTGCATCAGGAAGTCCCGCTCTTTGAACGAGGGCAGCAGTTCCTGCCCCAGGAGCGGATAGATCACGATGCCGGCGCCCAGAATGACGACTGTGGCGGCGTAGGCCAGGCTGGGCACCTTCAGGCTGCGGCTCAACAGGGCGTCGTAGATGCGGTGGAGCCAGGGGATAATGGGCGAAATCCGTTCCCGCACCGGCGCGTTGTCCAGCAGGATTAAGATCAGCGCCGGCGTCACGGTCATGGCCACCAGGGGGGAGACCAGGGTCGCCACCACGTAGGCCTGAGCCAGGGGTTTGAAGAAGGCGCCGGAGAGGCCCTCCATGAAAAAGACCGGCAACAGGCTGGTCATCTCGATGACCGAGGCGTTGACGATGGCGCTGCGCACCTCCAGCGACGAATCCAGCACGATGGTGGACGTGGGCAGGGTGCTGCCTTCCCGCCGGTGCTGGCGGAGGCGCCGCACGATGTTCTCCACATCCACGATGGCGTCGTCCACCACCGCGCCGATGGCAATGACCAGGCCGGCCAGGACCATCACGTTGAGGGTGGTGCCGAACTGGGCGAGGATCAGCAGGGTGATCACCGCGGTCACCGGGATGATGGTGGCGCTGATGATGGCGATGCGCCAGTCCCACAGGAAGAGGAGCAGGACAATCACCACCAGGATGGCCCCCAGGAGCAGGGAGTTGACCAGGTTGTCCAGCGCCACCTCCACGAAGGTGGCGGGCCGGAAGATGGTGGTGTCGATGTCGATTCCGGCCAGGCCCGGTCGCATCTCCTCGATGGCGGCCTCTACCCCCTTGGTCACCTCCACGGTGTTGGCCCAGGGGAATTTCTCCACGATGAGGAGCAGGCCCGGGCCGTCGTTGACCACGGCATCCCCGATCATGGGCCAGGTATCCTCCACCATCTGGCCCACGTCGCCCAACCGCAGGGCCGTGCCGTCTGCCTTGACCCGCTGGTTGATGGGCACGTTGGCCAGGTCGGCCGGGGTGATCACGGGCAAGACATGGCGAATGGAGATCCGCTGATTGGGCGTCTCGATGAAGCCACCTGTGCCGACCACCGAACCGTCGGAGTATTGGATCAGGCCTACATCCAGGGCGTCCGATGTGACCTGGACCACTTCATGGACGGGGACCCCGTATTCCTGGAGCTTGTTGGGATCGGTCTGCACCTGGAGCATCTGGATCCGTTCGCCCCAGATGGCCACGTTGGCGACGCCGGGCACCTGCAACAGCCGCTGGCGGATCTTCCAGTAGGTGATCATGGAGAGATCCATCAGGGAGTAGACATCAGACGAGATGCCGATCTTGAGCGTCCGGGCGGTGGAGGAGAGGGGCGGCAACATCATGGGCGGGCTGGCCCAGGTGGGCAGGTCCGGCGTGGCCAGGGCCAGGCGTTCCTGCACCAGCTGGCGGGCCTCCATCAGGTCCGTCCCCGGTTTGAAGATGAGGAGGATGGAAGAAAGCTGCTCCACCGATTTAGAGCGCATGATATCCAATCCCGGCGTGCCGGCCAGGGCCTCCTCCAGGGGGACGGTGACCAGGGCCTCCACCTCCGCCGAGGAGAGGCCCAGGCTGGGCGTCTGAATTTCGACCCGCGGTGGCGCGAATTCGGGGAAGACGTCCACCGGCATGGTGCGGATCTGGTCGATGCCGAAGAACATCAGGATGGCGGCCAGAAACACCACCAGGTACCGATATTTCAGACTCGAAGCAACGATCCAGCGCATTTCATTCATTTGCCGACTCCTGTGTCTATTCCGAAGAGCTCGGCTACGGCCACGTAGGCCACTTCCGTACCGACCTCAGGCCCATCAATCAGGATGGCCAGATCGCCCTCGATGAAGTCCACCGTGACCGGCGCCCGGATGAAGGTGAGGGGTTCGGGGCTCACGTAGACCCAGGTTTCTCCATGGAGGCCATAGATGATGGCTCCGTATGGAACCACCTTGCGGGTAGCCCCGTTGATTGGCTCCTCCCGCACCGGCGCCGTCTGGACATCCAGCCGCTGGGCAGCCCGTTCCGTCAGCACCACCCGCTGAAATTCACTCCCTTCGCTCTGTTCCAGGTAGGCCGGCTCTACCTTCACGGGCATGTCGGCGGAGGCCCGGCCACAGCCGGCCAGCGATAGAACACTCAAGGCCATAGCCGCCAGCAACCAGATTAGGGTGGAACGGTGAATCTGCTGCATGTCTTCCCTCCTTATGTAAATGAATTCTGCTTTCAAGGAATCGCCAATTTTCGCACCCCTGGGGGGAGGGTAGCGTTCATGCCTGCATGCAGCCCGTCAAGGCATGTCAGGCGTTGTAACCTGGCTGCTCCTGCCACCGGGCGGCAGCCTGGACCGGTTCTGGCCGGGCCCCGTAGCGCAGGTAGAGGTTGGGGATCACCACCAGGCTGAAGAGCATGGACGTGATGGTACCGCCCAGGATGACAATGGCCATGGGGCGGATCACCTCATTGCCGGCGATGTCTCCGGCCAGTACGAAGGGGAGCATCAAGACGATGGTTCCCAGGGATGTCATCAGGATGGGCGCCAACCGCTCCCGCGCCCCCCGTAGCACCAGCTCTGGCCCGAAGGGCTCGCCCTCCTGGTCCTCCAGATTTTGGAGATGCCGGATGAGCACCATCACCTGGCGGACAGCCAGGCCCAGCACCGTCAGAAAGGCGAAGAGCGCGCCCAGGGATAGGGCTCCTCCGCCCAGGAGCGCCGCCAGGACGCCGCCGGCCAGGGCCATGGGCAGCGTCACAAAGGTCACCAGGGCCATTCGCCAGCTATTGAAGGCCGCCTGCATGAGCAGGAAGATGCCGACCGCCGCGGCCAGTACCATCCCCCAGAGGCGGCGCCAGGTGATCTGCTCCACGTCCGAGGCGCCCAACACTTCGGCGTGATATTCCAGGGGGAACTCCATGCCCTTGATGCGGTCACGGATGTCCGCCGCCACGACGGCCGGATTTCGACCCTCTACGGCGATGCCCACATCCACGAAGCGAGAGACCACATCCCGCCGGATCACCGTGGGGCTGGGCACGATGCGGACATCAGCCAGCTCCTGCAGTGGCACATAGCCCCGGGAGGTGTAGATGGGCAATGCATGGAGGTCTGTCAGGCTGTCCCGCAGTTGCGGTTCGCCCCACACCACCACGTCGAACACCTTGTTCTCCTCGTAGAGGTTGCCCACCCGCAGGCCAGAGATCAGGGTAGTGGCCTGGCGGCGGACGTCGCCAGGCTTGACCTGGTAGCGTTCTGCCTCGGGCAGCCTCACCTCGATCTCCACCTGGGGCCGGACGTTTTGGCGGTCAACGTCCGCCCGGGCAATGCCGTTGATGTTGGCGATGGCCTGTTGTACCTTCTCTGCCTGGGTGTTGAGCAGCTCCAGATCGTGGCCATAGAGGCGTACCACCAGATCGTGGCCAGGCCCCAGCAGGGCCTCTTTCATGCGCTTGGGCTCGTAGGTGCGCACCTCGCTGATCAGGCCCGGGTAGCCGCTGGTGACGTTGCGGATGGCCGCCACGGTGGCTTCGTAGTTGACCTCCGGGCTGATGCTGACCCAGATCTCGCCGGAATCCACATCGACGATGGCGTCGCCGGTAATGGCCCGCCCCATGTGGGTCCCGAAGCTCTCCACACCGGGGATGGCGTGGAGTTCCTGGCGAACCTGTGCGGTGATGCGGCTCATTTCGGCGCGGGATGTGCCGGGTGCTGCCTTCCAGTAGATGGTCAGGTCCGTCTGTTTGAAGGTGGGAACGAGGGAGACGTCCAGGAAAGGCAGCGCGATCAGGCCCGCCAGGATCAGGACGGCCGCCAGGCCGAAGCCCAGGTAGCGCGCCCGCACCGTCTGGCTGAGGAGGCGCCGGTAGCGCTCCTGCAGCCGCTGGACCACAGGCGACGCGAAGGTCGGCCGCACCGTTGTCCGCCCCAGATCCGAGAGCAGCAGCATGGTCAGGGCTGGCGTGATCAGCAGCGCGACCCCCAGGGAGGTGAGAAGGGCCAGGATGAAGGAGACGGTCAGGGGCCGAATGAAGGAGCCGGCCAGTCCCGGAATGAGAAAGATGGGGGCCACCGCCGCCAGGATGATCAAGAGGGCGAAGATCAGGGGGCCGCGCATCTCCAGGGTGGCCTCCAGCACCACGGGCAGGCGGGCCCCGGCATCGCCGGATTGGCGATGTTGGTGGACACGTCGGGCGATGTTTTCCGTGTCGACGACGGCATTGTCAATGATGGCACCCAGGGCGACCACAAAGCCCGCCAGGGTCATGGCGTTGAAAGTGGTGCCCCGCAGGTAGAGGATCAGGCCGGCCGCGGCCAGGGAGAGGGGGATGACGATCAGGCTGGCCAGGGCGGTGCGCCATTGGAAGAAGAATGCGCCCAGCACCAGCGCCAGGAGGACGATCCCGATCAGCAGCAGAACGCTCACGTTCCTGGCGGCCTGCTCCAGGTAGGTGGCCGGCCGGAAGATGGTGGTGTCGATCTCGATGCCGGTCAGGCCGGGGCGCATGGCCGCCAGCGCCTCTTCGACTCCCCGGGTCACTTCCAGGGTGTTGGCCCCCGGAAACTTTTCAATGACCAGGAGCAGGCCAGGCCCTTCATCCAGAAGGGCATCTCCGATCAGGGGCTGATGATCCTCCACCACCCGGGCCACGTCCTCCAGCAGGAGCCCTTCGTGGTCTACCACGGCGACCTTGCCCAGATCCTCGGCCGAGGAGATGGGCAGCTCATGTCGGATGCTGAGCCGCTGGTTGGGGGTGTCGATCCAGCCGGCGGTGCCCGGGGTGGAAGACTCCAGGTAGCTCAGGGGAGAGACCCACAGAGCTTCGCCCGTGGTCTCGATGATCTGCTGGATGGTGACGCCCTTTTCCTGCAGGGTGGCCGGATCGATCAGGACCTGGAGTTGGCGATCCCGATGCCCCCAGATGGCCACATTGGCCACACCAGGTACGCCCATGAGCCGGGGTTTGATGTTCCAGCGGGCCAGCACCCCCATCTGGACGAGAGAGAGTTGGTTCGAGGAGAGGCCCACCATCATCACCCGGCTGCTGGTCGAGAGGGGTTGGAGCATGGTGGGCGGGCTGGAAACGTTGGGCAGCGCGAACGTTTGGGTGAGTCGCTCCTGGACCATCTGCCGGGCCCGAATGGGATCAGTACCCGGTTCAAATACCAGGAGAATGGAGGACATGCCGGCGACAGATTCGGAGTAGATCTGGTCCAGCCAGGCCACCCCATTCAGGAGATCTGCCTCCAGCGGGACGGTGATCAGGGCTTCCATCTCCTCTGCCGAGAGGCCCAGGGCTTCCGTCTGGACTTCCACCAGAGGCGGGTCGAACTCGGGGTAAATATCGATGGGCATCTCCCGCAGTTGGACGATGCCCCCCAGCAGCAATACCGCGGCGAAGACGAGGATCAGAAAGCGAAGTCGCAAACTTACACCAATCAGCCAGCGCATCATATGAACTTCCTCCTTGTACGGGCTCACTTGTCCCTGGGAGCAGGGCCTCTGGACAGGGGCGTTTGCCGGTTGGAAAAGCCAATATGCCAGGAATCGTCCGGGTATGGGACGAATCGGGTGAAATGATGGAATGGAAATAAAACCAGAGTGACTGGGAAGAGCGGGAGATGGCTATGGGGCTATCAGGAAGGGACAAAGAAGCATAGCCTTGTCCGCCCTCTCAGGCTGAACATGTACGGCCGGAGATTGTCCGCTGTCGGACGTTGGCAGCGCGGGCAGTGGACAACGCGAGTCAAGGTTAAGTTAAATTGTTCAACCCCAGAATTCATCCTGCTGGATCTGGGCTGGCAGCGATGGAGGGCTGAGGGGCATGGCCAATTTCAGTAAGGGGGATCCAGGTTTCCGCTGACCCCGAATGGGGTGACATGGCCGGTGCCTGGAACACGCCGTCAAGGCCGAGAACGAACGATGAAAGAAGGGAAGCAGCCGGGTCAGATGAACACGTCTAGAGTGCGAAGCGTAAAATGCTGAACAACGGTGTCCGAATCGAAACGCAGAGGGTCAGTTGACTGGAAAGGAGATGCAATGAGAGGAGGCGATGTAGCGGCAAATGAGACAAAAGTAGCATTGAATATACAACAAAAGTGCTAACTTGCCATAAAGAATACAGGAAACTTAGCCTTTTGTCAATAGGTTGACAGTTTTTCAGTTTTTCCGTAACGGGTGCCCCGTCGTAGGCGGGGCGAAATATTTTTCGCCCTTACATGCCGGGCTGCACAGCCGTCGCCGTCCCTTCGCCCGCCTGGGCCTGGCGACAGCGGGCGGGCAGGAGGCCCGCCTCCACGGCAAATCGGCACCCTTCCGGGCATCACCGTGCGGCCAGAGACCGCACCTACGACAAGGGCGGCCATCCGCGCGGATTGGACGCGGGTCTCCGGCCCGCCGTGGGTGGCTGTGAAATCTGTGGATCTACAAAGATGGTGCTGACAGGTTCGCCAGCCTTTTGACAGGAATTGACAGGAAAATGTAAGCAATGCTCCGATGGTTATCTGCTACACTGAGCGTATCGTGATATGTGGCCATTTGTTCCTGTCCAATCTTGGCAGGAGATCCCTGGGTTGATTGGGTGAATATCAGGGCTGAGCCGCCGTCGAGCCATTGATTTTATTGTTGCCACTCTACTTGATTCTCCATCGATGCCCTCCATTGAAGTTTCGCTATCCCTGTCGTGTTGTTTGCAGGCTTGTGAGGTTTGAAACTGGCTCTGTATAGAATTCGCGGCTCTGCTCCATTTCTTCCTGACTCCGTTCTTCTAAACTTCTGACCGACTTCTAAACGCCCAACTGAAAAGGCCAGCCACGGATGGCTGGCCCCCAGGCATAGCGGGTGGACACTGCCCACGCAGCCAACGTCTGACAGTGTCCACCCCTGGCACATGTACCGGCCCTGGAGGGACCGGTAGGGTGCTGGCATGTTCTATGATGCCGATAGGATATTAGGCCTTTGTTGTTAGCTCTTTAACGTCGCGTTAACGTTGTGGCTTGAACGTTATACCTTGCAACAGATACCGGCTCAACAGTACCTGATGAAAAAGAAGGGCCAGCCAAGGGAGGGCTGGCCCAGGCACTCGCCAGTTGGATCACTGCCCACGCTGCCAACGTCCGACAGTGATCCAACACCGTCCGTACATTCCTCAGCCAGGAGGCCGGGAAAGTACTATGCCTATGCTTAATTCTACTATATTTAGGCAATTTTTCAATGGCGGTTTCCATTTTCTTGCCAGACGATAAGCCGTCGGCCTCCCTACCGGTAGGCTGATCCGAAGCGACTCGCGAGTGTCCACTCGACTCCCACTTTAGCCGGCCAACCCCCGCCGGGCCTTCTTGCCCCGACGGTGAATCACCCCAGATCTGTGGCCCATCCACAGAATAGACAGATGGGCGCCTGTCAAGGCGCTCTCCCGGGTTGTTCCTTCACAATTCAGGATGCTGTGTCGATCTCTTCAGGCAGTGGGACTTCGAGACCCATCGGCCAAATCCTGCGGGGCGTCCCCCCTCGGGTCCGGCGGATAGGGCAGGAAGATGGGAAAAGAGCGATGACTTATCAGGCAGATGACTCCTCCAAATCCAAGCTGCTGGTACCCAAGCCGTTGGAACCTGAATCCAAGCCGATGATGCGGTTGACGCCGACGAACCGGCTGAGGCCGTTGGCCTTCGTGCGCCTGTTGGACGCCTTATGGCGTCACCTGCGCGAGAGCACCGGTCGCTACCGTTCGCCCCTCTCAGAACGCTGGCTGCTGCTGGTGGTGGTGGACAGCCTCTGTGTGGTGGCGGCAACCTGGCTGGCTGAGCGGACAGCGCCGGCGTTCATCTCGACGCCCGGTCTGCTCTGGCGATGGTTTCCCGTCCTGTTGGCAGGCTGGTGGTGCCTGGCCTATGTCAATAACCTGTATGATGTGCCCTCCTCCGGGGATGGGCGGGCAGGCGTCGCGCGGGGGATGGCGAGCGTTGGCCTGGGCCTTGCCCTGTACATGGCGATCCGCGTCTCCCTGGGTTACCCCTGGCTGGATCTCTTTGGACTCTACTTCGCGGCCATCTTCCTGATTCTGATCCTGGCCTGGCGCCTGACCTATGCGGGGCTATCCAACCGTCTCTTTGCCCCCCATCGCATCCTGGTGGTCGGCCTGAACGATCAAAGGCGGCTGTTAGACCCTCTGCATAAGCCAGCGGCGCGCCTGAATTTCGAGATCGTGGGCGCTGTGGGCGAGCAGGAGGCAGAGGACCCTGACGGACAGGTGCCGTACTTGGGGCCGATGAAGAGGCTGCCGGAGCTGATCCAAACCCTGGACATTCATGAAGTAGTGGTTAATGTCACACAGCCCCTGACCCCGGACCTGTTTGACCTGCTGATTTCCTGTCAGGGTGAAGGTATCCAGGTCACCTGGATGGCCGACCTCTACGCCCGGTTGAATTATTGCATCCCCATTGAGCACATCCGGCCCTGGTGGGCATTGGATGCCCTCCAAGGGCGCCCCCTGTTTAGCCGTACACAACTTGTGGGCAAACGCTGCCTGGATCTGGCGCTGGTGCTTTTGGGGCTGCCCATGCTGCTCCTGCTCATGCCCATCATTGCCCTGGCCATCCGCCTCGATTCCCCCGGCCCCATCTTCTACCGCCAGACCCGGGTGGGGCGTGGTGGTAGGCTTTTCTCTATTTTCAAGTTTCGCACCATGGTCCCGAACGCCGAGCAACCCGGTGCCCCCCAATGGGCGACAAAGGATGACAAGCGCATCACCCGGGTGGGCCGTTTCTTACGCACAACCCACCTGGATGAATTGCCGCAAATCTTCAATATCCTGCGCGGCGAGATGAGTTTTGTGGGCCCCCGGCCAGAGCGTCCTGAATTTGTGGAGAAGCTGGAACGGGAGATTCCCTTCTATCGGACCCGGCTGCTGGTCAAACCCGGCTTGACCGGCTGGGCCCAGATTCACTACGACTACGGCAACTCTGTAGAAGACGCCATGATTAAGCTGCAGTTCGACTTCCACTACATTCGCCACTGGTCCCTGTGGAAGGACGTCTACATTCTGTTTCGTACCCTGGTCGTGGTGATCCAGCGCAAAGGCACCTGAACGGCACGGCATCCAGCCGGCTTCCTGCGGTTGGGGTCGGATAGTGACCCGGAGCGCGAAACTACAGCCCCGGGTGGAGGTACAAGTTGAAAGCTGGATGAGCCTGCAGAAGCATACGCCAGATTCCTCCAGACCAAGAGCAATGGAGCACGTTAAGATGGTTCGCATCCCCCCTGTAAACAGACATCGGGTTTATGCGCTTTGGCCCTGGTTGGTTGGCCTGCTCCTGTTGATTCCCCTCCTGGTCCAGGCCCAGGTGTGGGCCCAAGATCCCGCCGAGGGGCTGGCAGAACTGCGGACGGTGTACCTGTCTGACGTGCAGGTGATGTCCGGAAGAGGGGTCGCGTACAGCGTGGACCGGGGCGTGTTCTACGTGCTGGAGCCCGCGGAGGCGGGAGCCCGGGTGAGCGTTTTCACGCCCTATGAGGAATACCTGGGCCAGGTGGAGCTGGGGATAGCGGTGGATTCCCAGTGGAATCTTGCCTATGGATTGGATCGGCTGTGGTTGCGGGCGTCCGATGGCCAATCGTTGCTGGGCGTCGCCCTGGACGATCTGGC
The DNA here is from genome assembly GCF_006569185.2 of Litorilinea aerophila. NCBI lineage: Bacteria > Bacillati > Chloroflexota > Caldilineae > Caldilineales > Caldilineaceae > Litorilinea > Litorilinea aerophila. The sequence goes on from NZ_VIGC02000051.1 coordinate 16,195, forward strand.
GGTGGTGGATGTGGCGACGGTGGATGTGAGCGGGTTGGCCTCCGGGCAGGTGGCCGGCATGGCGGTGGATGAGACGGCCGGCGTGATCTGGCTGTTGGATACGGACCGACAGGAGCTGGTTGGGGTCTATGTGAGAGGCGCTTTGGCCGGCCAGCTCGCCGGCCGGGTCGCGTTGACCGGGGTGGAGAAGAGCGTGGCCGGGTTGGCCCGGGATCCCCGGGATGGACACTGGTCTGTACTGGCAGCCGATGGCACGGCCGTCTATGAGCTCAGCCCGGAAGGCACGGTGTTGCAGCGCCGCGACACCCGCGGGCTGGAGCTGGTGGGGCCCCGGGGGCTTGTGTGGGCGCCCAGCCCAGACCTGACCGATGGGGCCGATGTTTGGCATCTGTTCATTCTGGATAGTGGCCTCCAGGAGCACCCTGCGCAGCCGGTGAACCCCCTGCTCTTCCCGTTGCGCCTGTTTCTGCCCTGGGTCGCCGGCGGGAGCGCCACGGAAGCCAGCTCCCAGACCCTGCTCGCGTGGCAAAGGGGGCGGCTTATCGAGGCGGTGCCTGCCTCCATGGCGGGGGGAAGCGTACGGGCCAGCCTCATCACCGTCAGCCTGGTACGCACGGTGGATCTCTCTACCCTGTCGCCCCCCAGCCCGGATTCCGCCGGCCTGGCCTATATTAGCACTTCCAACACCCTCCTGGTCAGCGATTCGGAGGTGGAGGAGACCGTGGCCGGAATCACCCATTTTCAGGGCGCGAACTTGTGGGAACTGACCCTGGACGCCACCCTTGTTTATACCGCCAATATTTCTCGCGTCCCGCCGACCTCCGTTCCCATGACCAATGAACCTTCGGGTGTGGCGTGGGATCCCAATACGGGTGACTTTTTCTTTGCCGACGACGGCACGAAGTGGATTTACCGCCTCAACCCAGGCAGTGACGGGAAAATTGGGACCAGCGACGATACCTGGACCCGCTTCGACACCGAAGTCTATGGGAATCTGGACCCTGAAGGCATCACCTACGATTCCTGGCACAATCGCCTTTTCGTAGCGGACGGTGTCAACCGAGAAATCTATGAGTACACCTTGGACGGCACCCTGGTCAACCAGTTTGATGTGGAAGTATACGGCATCATCGATCCAGAAAGCGTGGAATTTAACCCCGATACTGGTACGCTCTTCATCCTGGACAGCAACCGTCAAAACCGGGTCATTATCGAAACCACGACCGCAGGCGTTCTCATCGAGATCTACGACATTTCTGCTGCAAACTCGCGGAAGGCGGCCGGGCTGGCCTACGCGCCGGCCAGCGATGGTTCCGGCGCGAAACACTTCTACGTGGTGGACCGGGGCGTCGACAATAACTCTGATCCGAATGCCGTGGATGGCAAGCTTTACGAGCTGACAGGGCCGCCAACAGGGAACACCACCCCTACTCCTTGTGACAACAACCAGAGCATCCCATGTCCACCCACGGCCACGCCGACACCGACGTCGACGGAGACAGCGACACCGGAGCCCACGGCCACGTCGACACCGACGCCGACGGAGACAGCGACACCGGAGCCCACGGCCACGTCGACACCGACGCCGACGGAGACAGCGACACCGGAGCCCACGGCCACGTTGACACCGACGCCGACGGAGACAGCGACACCGGAGCCCACAGCCACGTCGACACCGACGCCGACGGAGACAGCGACACCGGAGCCCACGGCCACGTTGACACCGACGTCGACGGAGACAGCGACACCGGAGCCCACGGCCACGTTGACACCGACGCCGACGGAGACAGCGACACCGGAGCCCACGGCCACGTTGACACCGACGCCGACCGAGACAGCGACGCCAGAGCCCACGGCCACGTCGACACCGACGCCGACGGAGACGGCGACATCGGAGCCCACGGCCACGTCGACACCGACGCCGACGGAGACGGCGACGCCAGAGCCCACGGCCACGCCGACACCGACGCCGACGGAGACGGCGACGCCGGAGCCCACGGCCACGTCGACACCGACGCCGACGGAGACGGCAACGCCGGAGCCCACGGCCACGTTGACGCCGACGCCGACGGAGACGGCGACGCCAGAGCCCACGGCCACGCCGACACCGACGCCGACACCGACGGCAACGAGGACGGCAGGGCCTCCGGCTACGTTGACCAGGACACCGAAGCCCACGGCGACAGCCACGCGGACGGCGAGCCCCACGGTCACGCCGACGCATTCACCCACGCCGCTGCCGGTGGTGACCGCACCTGTGGTGACAACACCCGTGGCATCCAGTGGACATCGGGTCTATCTACCGTATGTGGGATACAGCAGCACGGCCCGGTGAGCTTCAATTTGCATCGACAAGCGGGGTAATTGCTCCAGATACCGTGAGACAGTTGGACAGACAGGAATGGCCCATGAGGAGGCCCAGGTGATGAAAACAACGACAGGATCGACTCGCCGTCATTGGCTCTGGACAGGGATGATCGGCTTTGTGGCGTTGCTGGCGGCGTGGATTCCTGCTGGCGCCTGGGCCCAGGAGGCAACGGGAAGTCTGACAGAACTGCGGTCGTTGTATCTGTCGGATGTGGGCGTGGAGGCCGGCGGAGGTGTGGCCTACGACGAGGAGGAGAGGGTCTTTTACGTCCTGGAGGTGGGAGACGAAGATGGTAGCAGGGTGCGCGTCTTCACCCCCTATGAGGAATATCTGGGCCAGATAGACCTGGATATAGCTGTCGATCCAGGCCTGAACCTGGCCTATGGCCTGGGCCGGTTGTGGATTCTGACGGATGGATGGCAAGAGCTGGTGGGCATCCGGCCGGACGGCCTGGAGATTGAAGAGGCCCAGTCCATCCATATCGGCCACCTGGGCCTGTCTCGGGTGGCCGGGCTGGCCGTGGACGAGGCGGCCGGCGTGGTGTGGCTGCTGGATGCCGCCCAACGGGAACTGGTCGGGATCCAGGTAGCGGGAGAGGCCTCCGGCGGCCTTGTGGGGCGAGTCTCGCTGGCCGGGCTGGGGGAAGATCTGGCTGGCCTGGCCCGGGATCCCCGGGATGGATCCTGGTATGTCTTGGAGGCAAAGACCCAGGTGGTGTATCAGCTGACACCCGACGGGACAGAGGTGAACCGGTATTCGATGAGTGCCCTGGAACTCAGGGCTGTGACGGGATTGGTCTGGGCACCCAGCCCGGACCTGACCGATGGGCCTGATGAGTGGCACCTTTTCCTCCTGGACAGTGGCGTTGCGCGGCCTCCAGCCCGACCGGTAGAGCTTCTGCCGTTTCCCCTGCAACTCTTTCTGCCCATGGTGGCAGGGGACACGGGGAATAACGTCGCGGCTGGAGAAGCGGCGGTGAGCCAGCCGCCACGCCTCGTTGAGGTGATACCTGCTCGAGATGGCGAAAAACAGGTCTATGCCAGTCTGGTCACGTTGAGCCTGGTGCGAGCGGTAGATATGGCGGCTCTGTCGCCGCCCAGCCCAGATCCGGCGGGACTTACGTATGTCAGCGCTTCCAACACCTTGCTGGTCAGCGATTCGGAAGTAGAGGAGACCGTCAGTGGGATCACCCACTTTCAGGGCGCCAACCTGTGGGAGCTGACTTTGGGTGGCAACGTGGTACGGACGGCCAATATCTCTCGTGAACCGCCCACGGACGCACCCATGACGGATGAGCCCACCGGCGTGGCGTGGGATCCGCTGACCGGAGATTATTTCTTTACAGACGACGGTACCAAACGAGTCTACCGGTTGCATCCAGGGGCCGATGGGCTGATCGGCACGGCCGATGACACCTGGGATAGTTTTGATCTCCGCCCGGCCAACAACCTGGACCCCGAAGGGATTACGGTGGATACCTGGAATCACCGCCTTTTTGTCGTGGATGGCGTGAATCTGGAGGTGTATCAATACACCATCACCGGAACGTTGATCAGCCAGTTTGATGTGGATCGCTATGGTTTATTAGATCCAGAGAGCGTTGAGTTCAATCCGGACACCGGGACACTTTTTATCATGGACAGTATCCGGCGCAATCAGATCATTATCGAAACCACGTTGAACGGCGACCTGATCGAGACGTACGACATGTCCGCTGCCGACTCGCGGAAGGCTGCTGGCCTGGCCTATGCGCCTGCCAGCGATGGTTCTGGCCAGAAACATCTTTATATTGTCGCGCGAGGGCGGGACAATAACTCCAATCCAAGTCTGATTGACGGCATGATGTACGAGATGGCAGGTCTTAGCCAGCCGGTCAACAGTGCGCCGGTGGCAGTGGATGACAGCGTGAGCACGATGGCCGGTACGGCGGTGGTGATCGATGTGGCGGCCAACGACAGCGACGTGGACGGGAACCTGGATGTGGGGACGGTGAACAC
>NZ_VIGC02000052.1 GCF_006569185.2 Litorilinea aerophila
GTGATTCGGTTGTTAATTGATCACATCGTCGTAGAAAAGGATGCCATCACTATCAAGCACATCGTCCCCACCGACGATAATTGTCGATTGTTACCAGGACGTAGACCCACGCAGATGAACGCTGATTAGAGCAATTCTCTCCTGTGTTTCTCTGCGGCTTTGCGCCCTCTGCGCCTTTGCGTTGAAAAATGCCCTTTTTGCAGGGGAGTCAAAGATAGTATAGTGATGGATAGAAGCGGAGGGGAGATGCGGGAGTTATTGGGAATCTACTGGATGCAGTTCAAGACCCAGCTGGCTGTCCAGTTTCAGTACCGGGTGGCCATGCTCATCTGGCTCATCGGCATGGTGGTGGAACCGGTGATCTACCTGGTGGTGTGGTCCACCGTGGCCCGGGCGCAGGGCGGCAGCGTGGGCTCCTTCGGCACCGGCGACTTCGCCGCGTATTACATCGTGCTCATGATCGTGAACCACCTGACCTTTACCTGGATCATGTGGGAATACGAGTATTATGTCAAGAGTGGTACCCTGGCCGGCCTGCTCCTGCGGCCCATCCACCCCATCCACAAGGATGTGGCCGAAAACCTGGCGTACAAAGCCTTGACCCTGACCGTCCTGGTACCCACAGCCCTGGTGTTGACCTGGGCCTTTCGACCCACCTTCCAGACCACGTGGTGGGCGGCCCTGGGAGGGGTTCTGGCGGTGCTGCTGGCCATGGTGTTGCGTTTCATGGCGGAATGGTCGTTGGCCCTGGCCGCCTTTTGGACGACCCGGGTCAACGCCTTCAACCAGATGTATTTTGTGATCTTGCTGTTTTTTTCCGGGCGGCTGGCGCCGCTGGAGCTCTTCCCCCGGCCGGTTCAGGTGGCGGCCGACTTCCTGCCCTTCCGCTGGATGCTCTCCTTCCCGGTGGAGCTGTGGCTGGGTCGGCTCACCCTGCAGGAGATGTTGACCGGCTACCTTTATCAGATTGGCTGGTCGGTCGCGGTTTTTCTGCTCCTCCAGTTCATCTGGCAGGCCGGCGTCCGCCGTTTTTCGGCTGTGGGCTCCTGAGGGATGTGCCCGGGGTCAGGTTGAGCTGACCCAACCGGGCGGGTCGCTGGCCGGAAAGGATTCCTGGGAGGCCAGTTCCACCTTGTCTCGGGCGACCGGCTCATCCTCCTCCGGGGCCACCGCTTTTCGGCGTCTGGTCCGGTGTGGCTCCTCGGGATGACCGGGGTCAGCCTGGGCGGGGTTCGGATTGGCGGCGCGCAGCCCCTGGTAGAGGAGGTACCCGCCTGCCAATGCCAGCCCGAAGTCGATCAGGGAACGTCGGATCAGCAGCAGGAGCGCCAGGCTGCCGCCGACCAGGGCAACCAGCCGGCGCCAGGCTTCGGCGGCCTCCAGCTGCGACGGGTCTCGGTAGGGGGCATCCTGGCCCCGATGGTCATGATGATGGCGGATGGTGGTTTTGTGGGTCATAGCTCCCTCCTGATCATTCCCTCCTGCATGGCAAGAGCTGGATAGCCCCGGCCGTCCCATCGGCCAGGGCAACCCAGCTCCATCCCGTATCCAGTCAGATCCGGCGCCGTCGGCGCTGGGGCAGGTTAGCGGCCGGCGTCAGCAGGCTCGTTGGACGCGGCCTCGTCTGCCTCGTCTGTTGCCTCGTCCTGGGCCGTTGCTTCCGGCTCGTTCGAGCCGGCCGCGGCTGCGGACTCGGCCTGGGCCGTGGCCCGTTGGGCCAGCCAGCGGGCCTCTTCTTCCGGCGTCACCTTGCGCATGCTCAGCCCCAGGCGCTCCCGCTCTGGATCCATGTCGGTGATGCGGACCAGGACCACGTCGCCCGGCTGAACCACCCGGAACTCCTGGCTGTCCGGCCGCTGGATCTCGCTGTTGTGGACCAGCCCTTCAATGCCCAGCGGGATGCGGACAAAGATGCCAAAGTCCACCACGTTGGTGACTTCCCCTTCCAGCAAGTCGCCCGGCTGGTAGAGGGTGGGCAACAACTTCCAGGGGTTGGGCAGCACGGCCTGTCGATTCAGGCTGATCCGCTCCCGTTTGCGGTCGATCTTTTCGACCAAGACCTCCACCTCGTCGCCCGGCTTGAGGACATCGCCCGGGTGTTCCACCCGCTGCCAGTCCAGCTTGGAGACGTGGATGAGGCCGGTGACGCCGCCCAGATCCACGAAGGCGCCGAAGTCGGTGACGTTTTCCACCCGTCCCCGTACCACGTCGCCCACCGAAAGCTCCTGGAGGCGCTTCTCCCGCAGGGCTTCTTCGGCAGCCTTGGCCGAGAAGACCAGCCGCCGGCGCCGTCGGTCCACCTCGATGGCCTTGAGCTTGAGGGTGGTGCCCACCAGCTCTTCCTTGCGCCGGGTGCGCTCCTCTGGGTTGCGCACGAATTTCAGGGCCGGAATCTGGGAGTTGGGGATGAAGCCTTCCAGGCGGCCGTAGCGTACCAGAACGCCGCCCTTGTTGTGGCCCGTCACCTCCAGCTCCACAATCTCCTGGCTTTCCAGGAGTTCGGTAGCCCGGATCCAGTCCTCTTCCTCCAGGCCACGACGCAGCGAGACCCGCAGTTCCTCGTCCTGCTCCTGGCGCAGCACATACACGGGTACCGCATCGCCGACCTTCAAATTGGCCAGGTAGCTCTCTTCCACCCGGCTCAAATCGGAACCCGGAATGACCGCATCGCGTTTGGCGCCCACATCCACGAGGATCGAGTCCTTGTTGATCCAGAGCACTTCTCCCCGCAGCAGTTCACCCCGTTCGGGCTGGTGGTAAGGGTATTCGTTGAGGAGGGCGGCAAAGTCCATCTCGGTCATCTCCGCTTCCTCCTGCCCCTTTTCCTCCTGCCTTTTAACGGGTGGCTGCGCTGGCTCCTCCTGATGATTTTGGGGAGCCTCCTGGGCGTGCTCCGGCTGTTGTGTGTGATCGTGTGCGTTTGCGTGATGCTCCTCTTCGGGTGTCACCTCCGCATTGATCAAGCGTTCTTCGACTATCACTGTTAAACTTAACTTCTCCTTTCTGTATTCTCGCATGCTGAAACCGGTTGCCCAGCTCCAGCATGCAAGGCGATTATACAGGACTTTGGACACAAATTGAATAGGCTAGGATACATTTCCGGGATACATTTCGCTGCAGAAGCGAAGGCGTGGGGAAACGAAGCAGAGGCGCCGAAGCGCCCCTGCCGTCACCACTATCCGGTTCTTGCCCTCGCCTGTCCCTTGCGTCCAGGGATGTCCTGTATCAGCCTTCTAATAAGAGACGTTCCGGGTCCTCGATCAGTTCCTTCACCTTGACCAGGAATTGGACGGCCTCCCGGCCATCCACGATGCGGTGGTCGTAGGTGAGGGCCAGGTACATCATGGGGCGGATCACGATTTCGCCGTTGACCACCACCGGCCGCTGCTCGATCTTATGCAGGCCCAGAATGCCCACCTGGGGCGGGTTGAGGATGGGCGTGCTCAGGAGGGAGCCGAAGACGCCGCCGTTGGTGATGGTGAAGGTGCCGCCCCGCAGCTCCTCCAGGGTCAAGCTGCCTTCCCGGGCCCGGCGGGCCATGTCGTCGATGGCCTGCTCGATCTGGGCGAAGGACATGCGATCTGCGTCCCGCAGGACCGGCACCACCAGCCCTTCCTCGGCGCCCACCGCGATGCCGATGTCGTAGTAGTGCTTGAGAATGATGTCGTTGCCGTCGATGGAGGCGTTCAGCGGGGGAAAGGCCTTGAGCGCGCCGATGGTTGCCTTGACGAAGAAGGACATGAAGCCCAGTTTCACGCCGTGACGCTGCTGGAAAGCCTCCCGGTGTCGCTGGCGCATCTCCATGACCGCGGACATGTCCACCTCGTTGAAGGTGGTCAGCATGGCGGCCGTCTGCTGGGCCTGGACCAGCCGTTCGGCGATGGTTCGGCGCCGGCGGGACATGCGGATCCGCTCCTCCCGGCGGCCGGGTTCGGCCGAAGGGGCCGGGCTTTCGGGGGCGGCAGCCTCCCGCGCGGGCGAGGGAGCCTGGCCATCCCGGGAGCGTTCCTGGCTGCGCAGATATTGGGCCACGTCCTCTTTGGTCACCCGGCCGCCTGGACCGGCGCCGCTGACCTGGCTCAGGTCCACCCCTTCCTGGGCAGCCATGCGCTGGGCGACCGGCGTGGCCCGGGTCTCAGGAGACTCTGCCCGGGGGGCTGTCTTTGCCTCCGGTTTCGCTTCGGGTTTCGTCTCGGCCCGCTCCTGGGCCTTATCCTTCCCTGCCGCCTCTTCCTGGGCTGGCGGGGCTTCCTGGGGGGCGGCGGCGCCCTCCGCCTCCTCGATGTAGGCCAGCACGTCGCCCACCTGGACGTCTTCCCCGGCCTGGTGCTGGATGCGGGCCAGCACCCCGTCGGCCTCCGCGGTCACCTCCAGGTCGATCTTGTCCGTTTCCAGGGAGACCAGGGGCTCGCCCACGGTCACCCGGTCGCCTTCCTGTTTCAGCCAGCGGGCGACGGTGGCTTCTACGACCGACTCGCCCAGTTCTGGCACGACTACCTCTATCGCCATATATGCTACCTCTCTGGTTGTCAGTCCGAAGTCCGAAGTCCTAAGTCCGAAGTCTGAAGTCCTGAGTCCGGAGCCTGAAGTCCTGACCCCGGACTCAGGACTGTGGACTCCGGACTCCGGACTCCGACCTCTGGACTTCTTCTTCGGGCAAGGGGGTGAACGCCTGCTCCACGATGCGGGCCTGGTTGACCTGATGCCAGGCCGCCGAGCCTTCCGCGGGGCTGGCCCGACGGGGACGTCCCACATAGTGGAGGGGGCGACCGTCCGCCAGCAGGCTGGCCAGGTGGGGCCGCACAAATTCCCATGCGCCCATGTTCTGGGGCTCCTCCTGTAGCCAGACCACCTCCTGGGCGCCGGCGTAACGCTCCAGGATCTCCCGCACTTCTGCCTCTGGGAAGGGGTAGAGCTGCTCCACCCGCACCAGGGCGACCTCTGGCCGCTCTTTGCGGAAGGAGGAACTCACCAGGTCCACGTAGACCTTGCCGCTGCAGAAGATCAGGCGGCGGATGCCTTCGGGGGCCTCCCGGGCCTGGGGGTCGTCCAGGACGGGCTGCCAGCGCCCTTCGGCCAGCTCCCGCAGGGTGGACATGGCCAGGGGATGACGCAGCAGGCTCTTGGGCGTCATCACCACCAGGGGCAGCGGGTCTGTGCGCAGGAGCAAGGCCTGACGGCGCAGCAGGTGGAAATACTGGGCCGCAGTGGTGCAGTTGGCAATGCGCATGTTGGTCTCTGCGGCGAGCTGCAGGAAGCGCTCCAGCCGGCCGCTGGAGTGATCCGGCCCCTGGCCTTCGTAGCCGTGGGGCAGGAGGAGGACCAGGGAGGGCGTCTGTTCCCACTTGGCCCGGCCGGAGACCACGAACTCGTCGATCATGGCCTGCGCGGTGTTGATGAAGTCGCCGTACTGGGCTTCCCAGAGCACCAGCCGCTCCGGCGTCTGGATGTTGTAGCCGTACTCAAAGGCGATGGCCGCGTTCTCGGTGAGGGGGCTGTTGTGGATCTCGAAGAACGCCCGGGCCTGGGGCAGATTCTGCAAGGGGATGTGGGGCGCCCCATTTTCCACGTCGAAGAGCACCGCGTGGCGGTGGCTGAAGGTGCCCCGTTCCACATCTTCGCCGGTAAGGCGGATGGGGATGCCGTCGGCCAGGATGGTGGCGAAGGCCAGTTGCTCCGCCGTCCCCCAATCCACGTTGGGCTCGTCGGGCGCCTCCAGGGCCTGCCGCCGGCGCTGGAAGAGGCGCTCCAGCTTGGGGTTGAGGCGGAAGTCTTCGGGCAGATGGAGGAGCGCCTCCAGCAGGGAGCGCAGGTGCTCCAGCTCCACCTGGGTCTGGACGTTGCGGGCCGCGCCCGAGGGCGGCGGTTTCAGCTCCGGCCCCAGCTGCCCCTCTTGAACTTCCAAACCCTGGTAGATGCGCTGGAGCTTCTGAAACTGCTCCTGGACCAGCTTCTCCGGCAGCTCGGCATCCACCATCCCTTCCCGCACCAGATGCTCCGCCCAGAGCTGGCGTACGGTGGGGTGACGGTCGATTTTGGCGTAGAGCACCGGCTGGGTGAAGCGGGGCTCGTCCCCCTCGTTGTGGCCCAGACGGCGGTAGCCGATGAGGTCGATCAGGAAGTCCTTTTTGAAGCGGTTGCGGTAGGCCACAGCCAGCCGGGCCGCCTCGATGCAGGCCAGGGGGGAATCCGCGTTGACGTGGACGATGGGGATCTTGAAGCCCTTGGCCAGGTCGCTGGCGTAGAGGGTGCTGCGATACTGGCTGGGCTCGGTGGTGAAGCCGATCTGGTTGTTGGCGATGATGTGGATGGTCCCCCCGGTCAGGTAGCCGGGCAGGCGGGAGAAGTTCAGGGTCTCGGCCACCACCCCCTGGCCGGGGAAGGCCGCGTCGCCGTGGATGAGCACCGGCAGGGAGATATGATGCTCAAAGTCGGGGGCGCCGGCCGGGCCCTTTCGGGGGGTGTCCAGGGTCCCCGCAGCCCGGGCCATGCCCTCCACCACCGGGTTGACATGCTCCAGGTGGCTGGGGTTGGGGGCCATGCTCACCGTGACGGCCACCGGGTTGGCATCCCCCGGCAGGGAGCGCCGGGCACCGGTGTGGTACTTCACGTCGCCGGTCCAGCCCACGTCGTTGCCCGCCTCCATGGCGCTGGACAGCACCGGGTCCTTGAACTCCAGCAGGATCTGGCTGTAGGGCTTGTTCAGGACATGGGCCAGGACGTTGAGGCGCCCCCGATGGGCCATGCCCATCAGGATGGTGTAGATGCCCGACTCGGCGGCCTCCCCCACGATCTCGTCCAAAAGGGGCACCATCATGTCCAGCCCCTCGATGGAGAAGCGGGTCTTGCCGGGGAAGGTGCGCTGGAGGAACTGTTCGAAGACTTCCACCTGGGTCAGCCGCTCCAGCAGGGCGGTGGGGTTGATGGGGTCCGCGGGCGGGCGAAAGCGGCCGGACTCCGCGGCTTCCCGCAGCCATTCCCGTTCCTCGGCGTTGCGCAGGTGGTCATAGTCGTAGCCAATGTGGCGGCAGTAGACTTCCCGCAACTGTTGGATGGCGTCCCAGGCGGTGGCGGCCCTGCGTGCGATGGGGCCGCCCACCGGGCCAGGCGGCAGGGCGCGCAGATCCTCCTCGGTGAGGTGGTGGTAGGCCAGCTCCAGGCTGGGATCGCCGGGCGGCGGGCTGCCCAGGGGATCTAGCTGGGCGGCCAGGTGGCCATATTCCCGGATGGCATTGGCCAGGTTGACCAGGCCGGCCACCTTGTCCAGGGCCGCTGACGGAACCGGGGGCGGCGCCTCGGCGCTCTCCAGAAGCTCTACCGGCGGGTGGCGCTCGAAATAGGCCCGGGTGGCCGGATCCACCGAACCGGGGTCCTGGCGAAAACGTTCATAGAGATCCAAAACATAGGCCGCGTTGGGGCCGTAAAAGTCAGCAAGTAGGGACATGGCAGATGGATGGGTTCTCCAAAGGTTGGCGTTCCGGGCAACGGCCGGGAATGGCTTCCACCATCCGGCCCCTGTGCCTGGGAATTTTCGCATGGCCGGGGATGTATGTCAAGGCATGAACGCCTCCCGGCCCATGGTATAATGAAACCGTTCACTCAACACCCATGTCGTGAGGAGCTATGATTCGTACTTTTCTGGTGGAGCGGGTCCGCCTGGTCGCCGAGGTGGTTGGCGCCGCCCTGGAAGGTGAGCCGGATATCCAGGTGGTTGGCATCGCGACCGGCGTGGCAGAGGCGCTGGAGCGGCTGGCTGCCACGCCGTGTGACGTGGTGCTGGTGAGCACCTCCCTGCCCGATGGCGGCGCCCTGGCACTGGTGAGCGCCATCCGGGAGCGCCATCCCCAGGTCAAGACCCTGGTCATGGGCCTGACCGACAGCGAGGGCATCATCCTGCGCTACATCGAGGCTGGCGCTGCCGGCTATATCCTGCGGGAAGAAGGGGTGGACGTCTTGTTGAGCAACCTGCGGGCCGCGGTAGAGGAGCGGGCCCTGATTTCACCTCGGGTGGCAGCCCGGCTCATGGCGCGCATCGCCGAGCTTTCCGACAAACTGGCCGAGATGGGGATGGACCCGGGCGACTATGAGCAGCTCACCCCCCGGGAACGGGAGATCCTAGGGCTGATCGGCGAGGGGCTTAACAACCAGGCCATCGCCGAACGACTCCACATCGAGGTGGGCACGGTCAAGAACCATGTCCACAACATCCTGCGCAAACTCAACGTGGCCAGCCGCAAGGATGCTGCCCTCTACCTGAGCCTGGTGGAAGGCCAGGAGCCGCCGGCCGAGCCCGACCCGGGGGCGTGATGCCCTCAGGCGGAACCCGTAAACGCGGCGATCTCCGGTGCCTGTTCCCCCTGGTGGAGGATGGAAAGCAGGGAAGCCAGGCCGGCATCCTTCAGCGGGACATGCCGATGGGGCTGGCCCGGCCGGGCCAGCATGACCTCCATCTGGCCCTGATCGACGGCGATGGCCAGAAGGGACAGATGGGGATGGCGGGCCATCAGCCGCAGGGCTACCGCCGGTATCTCTCCGGCCGGGCCCAGGGAAAGGACCAGCCAGTGGACCGGCACTTGCTCCAACAGCAGTTCGGCCTGCTGGGTGTTATCTACCTCCAGAATCACCTGCCGGTCCGAGGTCCGGGCCAGGGCTCGCTGGAGGAGCTGGCGAAACATACGGGGTTGGTTGGCCAGAAGGATGATGCGTTGCCGTGTTTCGGCGTGGGGTGGAGCAGCGCAGGAGCTGCCCCCGGTTGGTGTAACCGTACATGTGGCCATGGGCATTCAATAATATCAATTCTACCTGTGGACGAAACTTCCCCGGCACCATAGGCCGCAGCCGCCTCGCCGCCTGGTAAATCCCGGCAGAAATTTGCTGATAGTGTCCACCAGAGGTCGTGTGCCCAGAGGGCACCCGGAATTTCTACCGTGGTATTTACGCTAGACTGTCCCAGTCTCCGCCCTCAGGATAGCATACTTCCCCATCCAGGACAGTAGATAAAGGCACAGCCCCCGGATACAAGCCCAGACATATTTTGCTCCTGACGCCCGGCCAGGGCCATCATCGCTGGGCAAAGACCTGCTCGATCACCTCCTCGATGGGCGGATCCTCCACCGTCAGATCCGCGATGGGCAGGTCCGCCAGGAGGCGACCCGTCACCTGGGGCGTCTCCTGCTTGGGGACCCGCAGCTTCACCGCGGGGCCGTTCTGCTCCACCACCTCGCCGTAGGCCGAGAGGTCGGCTGTGCCGTTGGCCAGCTGCAAGATGATGGTCTTGTGGGGTGAGAAGCGTTCCACCAAGCGGGAGAGGGGGCCGTCAAAGAGGATGCGGCCGTGGTGGATGACGATGACCCGCTGGCAGAGGGCCTCCACATCGGCCATGTAGTGGCTGGTCAGCAGCACAGTGGAGCCGTGGCGCTGGTTGTATTCCCGGATGAACTGGCGGATCCGCCGCTGCATGGTCACATCCAGGCCGATGGTGGGCTCATCCAGGAAGAGCACCTGGGGACGGTGGAGCAGCGCACCCGCGATTTCACACTTCATCCGCTCGCCCAGGGAAAGGTTGCGGACCGGCTTGTGGAGAAGCTGGCCCAGATCCAGCAGCTCCACCAGTTCGTCCAGGGTTTCCCGATACTGGGGGAGGGGAATGCGGTAGATGGCCCGGTTGAGCTCGAAAGAGTCGATGGCCGGGATGTCCCACTCCAGCTGCTGGCGATTGCCCATGACCAGGGTGATACGGCGCAGGAACTCCTTCTGCCGCTGCCAGGGCTGGAATCCCAAGACCTGGACGGTGCCGCCACTGGGGTGGAGGAGCCCCGAGAGCATCTTGAGGGTGGTGGTCTTACCGGCGCCGTTGGGGCCCAGGAAGCCCACCACCTCGCCGGCAGCCACGTCGAAGGAGATGTCGTCCACGGCGACGATCTCCCGGTGCTGGCGGCGCACCAGGCTGCGCAGCGCGGCCTGGATGCCGGCCTCGCGGATGGGGACTACGTAGACCTTGCGCAGATCCCGCAGGTGAATGGCTGGCTGGGACGACATGGGGCCAGTTCCTGGGGCGTTCACGTCCCGCTCTTCTGCTCCAGCCGGTCCAGCGCGCCGCGCACCACCTGGGCGCTGGCCTGAAGCTGGTCAAACTCTTCCTGGGTGAGGGGCTGGCGGAAGGTGGCCAGCACGCCATTTCCGCCCACCAGGTTGGGCAGAGAGACGGTCACGTCCCGCACCCCGGCCACCTCCTCCAGGGGCGTGCAGACGGTGAGGATAGCCCGCTGGTTGCGCAAGATCACGTCCACGATGCGGGCCAGCGCGCTGCCGATGCCGTAGTAGGTGGCCCCCTTGCCCTCGATGATGGTGTAGGCAGCCCGGCGAACCCGGGTGTCGATCTGCTGTCGGGCCCCTGGGTCCAGGTCAATGCCCTGATGGCGGCAGAAGTCCGCCAGGGGCATCCCGCCGATGGTCACCTGGGACCAGGCCAATACCTCGGAGTCCCCATGTTCACCCAGGACGTAGGCGTGGATGTGGTGGGGATCCACACCCAGGTGATCGGCCAGGAGGGTGCGGAAGCGGGCCGTGTCCAGGGTGGTGCCGGAGCCCAGGACCCGGCGGCTTTCCACCCCGTGGGCGGCCGCGTAGCGGGCGGCCAGGTGGGTCATGATGTCCACGGGGTTGGTGGCCACCACCAGGATGGCATCTGGGGCGTGGGCCAGGATGTTGGGAACCACGGCCTGGAAGACGGCGGCGTTGCGTTCCAGCAGCTGGAGGCGGCTTTCGCCGGGCCGCTGGTTGACGCCCGCGGTGATAATCACCACCCGGCAGCCGGCCAGGTCCGGATAATCGCCGGCGCGCACATTCAGGGGATGGGCGAAGGGGACGGCATGGCGGATGTCGTCGGCCTCGGCCTGGGCGCGGGCTTGGTTGAGATCCACCAGAATGATTTCCCGGCCCACGCCGCGCATGACCATGGCGTAGGCGGCGGTGGAACCCACCAGGCCACTTCCGACGATGCCGATTTTACCGGGTTCACTCATGGGTTGCTCCTGTGGGACATGGTTGCTGTGGCTGTGTATGCTGTGACGGCTGCATTGCTTCGCGTAGTGATAGTCAGGCCAGGAAGGCCAGATCGCGCAGGTGTTCTAAAGACAGCCCCATTGTACCCCAGGAGGGCCTGAAAGTCGGAATGCCGGAGGCATCGGGCGCGCCTGCCAGATGCCCTGGGATTTGGGCGGGGTGTTACCCGACCAGCTGTGCCAGGGCCGGTTGCAGGGTGGGGAAGCGGAACTGGTAGCCGGCCTCCTGCAGCCGGTGGGGCACGGCCCGTTGGCCGTCCAGCAGGATGGTGGACATTTCGCCCAGGGCCAGCTTCAGGGCAAAGGCCGGGGTGGGCAGCAGGGCAGGGCGGCCCATGACCTGGCCCAGTTGCCGGGCGAATTCCCGGTTGGTGACCGGCTCGGGGGCGCTCAGGTTGAAGGGCCCGCGGGCGTCCGGGTGGGTCAGGAGGAAGCGCATGGCCCCCACCTGGTCATCCATGTGGATCCAGGGCCACCACTGGCGGCCGCTGCCCAGGGGCCCCCCGGCGAAGAAGCGGAAGGGGAGGACGATGCGGGGAAAGGCGCCGCCGTCGTTGCTCAGCACGATGCCTGTGCGCAGGATCACCCGCCGCACGCCCAGCTCTTCAGCCGGGGCGGTGGACTGCTCCCAGTCGACGCAGACCTGGGCCAGGAAGTCGCGGCCCGGCGGCGTATCCTCGGTGACGATCTCATCGCCTCGGGGGCCGTAGTAGCCCACGGCCGAGGCCTGGAGCAACACCTGGGGCCGCTTTTGCACCTGGCGGAGGGCATCCACCACGGCCTGGCTGGCCTGGATGCGGCTGCGGCGGATCCGCGCTTTGCGTTCTGCGGTCCAGCGGCCGGCGGCGATGCTCTCGCCGGCCAGGTTGATCACCGCGTCGGCGCCCTCCAGGAAGGAGCTCCAGCCGGCGCCGCTCTGGGCGTCCCACTGGACCACCTGCACGCCCTGGGGCATGTGGGAGACGCGGCCGGGCTGGCGGCTGAGGACGATGACCTGGTGGTCCTCGGCGATGAGGGCCTGGCAGAGGGCCCGGCCGATGAGGCCGGAGCCTCCGGTGATGAGAATGCGCATGTTCACTCCTCCTGGGTCTGCTCGGTCTCAAACGCCGCGATAACTTCGTGTAGCCAAGAGAGGATCGGCTGGCCCGGTTCATCCAGGTGGCGTTGTGCCGCCTCCAGGTACGCCCGCAGATACTCCTGCAGCAGGCTGAGGGGCATCTGGATGTGGGCGTGCCACAGTCCCTGCAGCCACTCCAGGTTGGGCTTCAGATATCGGATGTCCCCCAGGGTGAGGGCGGCTTCGATATCCCGGCCGAAGCTCTCGTTTCCCTGGAGCAGCAGGGTGCGGCCCAGGGTCTTCAGCCTGGGCGCCTCCCACAGCGCCGCCTCGATGCGGGCCCGGCGCTCCTGGAAGTGGGCCAGGGCGGCGGCGTATTCGGGCGTCACCGGCTGGTGGGCCGCCACTGGCTGGGGCGCCTCCATCAGCTTCTCCACCGCCTGCAGGGCCTGCCGCAACTCCTGGCCCAGGAAGTGACCGGCGATGCGGCTGGCCAGGGCAGGCAGGCGGTTAAAGATCAGGCCACCAAAGGCCATGGGGATGCGCTGGTGATACAGGAGTTGGGCCATGGTGGCCAGGCTGGCCGCGGTGCAAAGCTGCTGGGCCGTGAGGATGGTCAGGGTAGGCCGGGCGCTCTTCAGGGTCTCCTCAAGGCGCGCTTCCGGGATATCTGCCCCCAGGTAGATGACATCCCAGCCCCGCCGTCGCAGGAACAGGGAGAGCAGGAGGGGAATGAAGGTGTGGGCTTCGTCCGGCGGACAGCCCACCAGGATGCGGCCGCTGCGGACAGGAGGGGGCGTGGCGGCCAGCAGGGCCTCCAACCGACGGATGGCCAGGGCCGAGGCGAAATGCTCCTGCTGCACGCTCACCTCCCCCCGGTACCAGCCCTGACCGATGGCGGCCAGGGCTGGTTGGAGCAGTTCCAGGCAGACCGTCTCCACAGGGAAGAGGGCAAAAGCCTGGGTCAAGACCTGTTCCGACCGCTGCTCGTCAAAGGCCAGGCAGGCAGCGAGCCAGCGTTCCCGCAGCTCGTGGAGGGTATCGTGGGGGGCGACGGGCCCCGGGACCGTGGGTTCGCCGGCCAGTTCCACCATCGGCTCTTGCGCCGGCCGGGGGTGTAGGGGGTCCTCCCCTTCCTTCTCCAGTTCGTGCCAGAGGGCCACGGCCCGGCTGATGGTGAGCCCTTCCTCCTGGCGTTCCATCAGCCATTTCAGGATGTCGATGTCCCGTTGGGTGTAGAGGCGATGGCCGCTGGGCGTGCGCTGGGGGCTGGGGAGCCCATAGCGTCGCTCCCAGGCCCGCAGGGTGTCCGGCTTCAGGCCGGTCTCCTGGACCACGGCTTTCAAGTTGTAGATGGGCGTTTCTTTCGCCTGATGCATGGTTCCCCACTGCTGGGTCTTGGAGAGGGACGGTTTGTTTGCCGTTCATGGTAACACCGGCGCGCCAGATTGTCAAGGATTTGCACACTTATTTCCTGCTGTTTGCAGCATGTAGGGTGGGCTCAGGCGAACGCGGAGATGCCCGTCAGGTCCCGGCCGATGATGAGCTTCTGGATCTGGCTGGTTCCTTCGTAGAGGCTGGCCACCCGGGAGTCGCGCCAGAGCCGTTCCGGCACATATTCATCGGAGTAGCCGTAGCCGCCGTGGATCTGGATGGCCATGTCTGCGTTCTGTTTGGCGATTTCGGTGGCGAAATATTTGGCGATGGAGACGGGGATGGTGTCGGGGAGGCCCTGGTTTTTGGCCCAGCCAGCCTGGTAGACCAGGAGCCGGGCCGCCTCCACGTTGACCTTCATCTGGGCCAGCATATCCTGGACCAGCTGGAAGGAAGCGATGGGGCGGTCGAAGGCGATGCGTTCCTTCGCGTAGCGAACGCTGGCGTCCAGCGCGTGTTGGGCGGCGCCCACACATCCACTGGCCACGCCATAGCGACCGTTGTCCAGCGCGCTCATGGCCACCTTGAAGCCCTCACCCACCTGGCCCAGGCGGGCGCTGTCCGGTACCCGGACGTTGTCCAGGAAAAGTTCGCCGGTGTCGCTGGCCCGCAGGCCCAGTTTGCCAGTCATCTTGCGACTGCTGAAGCCGGGCGTTCGGGTATCCACCAGAAAGGCGACCATGCCCCTGTGGCGGGAGCCGGGCTCGGTCTGGGCGAAGATAATGGCCACGTCGGCCCAGGTGCCGTTGCTGATCCAGACCTTCTGGCCGCTGAGCACCCAGTCGTTGCCTTCCCGCCGGGCGATGGTGGCCACATTGCTGGCATCGGAGCCCGCGTTGGGCTCGGTGAGGCCGAAGCAGCCGATCCACTCGCCGGAGCAGAGTTTGGGCAGGTAGTGGCGCTTCTGCTCCTCCGTGCCCCACTTGAGGATGGTGAGTTCCACCAGGGACATCTGGACGGAGAGGGTGGTGCGCACGCTGGAATCGGCGTAGCCCACCTCCTCGAAGACGATGGCCTCGGAGATGTAGTCCAGTCCGGCGCCGCCGTACTCTTCGGGGATGGGGACGCCCAGGTAGCCCAGGCGGCCCATGGTGGTGAGGAGTTCCCTGGGGAAAGCGCCCTGGCGATCCCAGTCCCGGGCATGGGGGAGGATCTCCTCCCGGGCGAATTTGCGTACCGCGTCCTGGATCATGCGTTGTTCTTGAGTCAGGCTAAAGTCCACGGTTGGCTCCTTTTGTCCTTTATTTGTGTGCTTCGCATAGTCATAAACAGCGCTAAATCACACCTTGCTGACGTAACAAACTCAACTCATCCGGCCCATAGCCCAACAGCTCCGACAAGACCGGATCTGTATGCTCGCCCAACAGAGGTGGAGGGCCGCTAATGGTCGCTGGCGTGACACTCATTTTGGGAACAGGGCCCAACAGGGGGATGGAACCGGTGACCGGGTGTTCCACCACCTGGACCATCTCACGGGCCTGAACCTGAGGGTCGGCCAGGGCGGTGGGGATGTCGTTGACCGGACTGCAGGGAATATCGGCCGCCAGGAGGAGCTCGGTCCATTCGGCCGCGCGACGGGTGCGGAAACACTGCTCCAGCAGGGGGATGAGCTCGTCCCGATGGGCGACCCGGGCCGGGTTGGTGGCAAAACGGGCGTCGCTGGCCCACTCCTGGTGGCCCAGCACGGCGCAGAGGCGGGCAAACTGGCGGTCGTTGCCCACCGCGAGCATCAGCCAGCCGTCGGCCGTGGGAACAGTCTGGTAGGGTACGATGGAGGGGTGGGCGTTGCCGTAGCGCTGGGGCGCCTGGCCGGAGACCAGATAGGCGCTGGCCACGTTGATGAGCCAGCTCACCTGGGTATCCATGAGCGCGATGTCGATGAACTGTCCTTCGCCCGTCCGGCTGCGATGGTGCAGGGCCGCCAGGATGGCAATCGCCGCGTGCAGGCCGCTGGTCACATCCACGATGGCGACGCCCACCTTGTAGGGTTCGCCTTCTTCCCCGGGCGGGCCGGTGATGCTCATGATGCCTCCCTGGGCTTCGATGACCGTGTCGTAGCCCGGACGATCCCGGTAGGGACCTGTCTGTCCGTAGCCGGTGATGGCGCAGTAGATCAGGCCGGGATTCTCCCGGCGCAGTTCCTGGTAGCCCAGCCCCAGGCGCTCCATGGTTCCTACCCGAAAATTTCCCACCAGCACATCGGCCCGCTGTGCCAGCTGGCGCAAGATGGCCTGCCCCCGGGGGTGCTTCAGGTTCAGGGTGATGCCCTCCTTGTTGCGGTTGGCGCAGAAGAAGTAGGCGCTTTCACCGTTTTCAGTGAACGGAGGACCCCAGTGGCGGGTATCATCCCCGCGCGATGGATGTTCCACCTTGATCACCCGGGCGCCCAGGTCCCCCAACAGCATGGTGGCATAAGGGCCGGCCAGCACCCGGGAGAGATCCAGGACCAGTATATTGGACAAAGCTCGGGCAGATGTCGTCATTGGGTTCTCCACAAGGGCCATCGGCGACTTTGGGTAGGGTTTTGGTCTGACTTCCAATCATACCATGCGTCAATAAAAAGGCGGACTTCCGTAACCCGCCAGTGCGCCAAGGGGCCAGGGAACGTCAAGCTGTGGCGCGTAGATTCGATTATTGTTTTGTGAGAGCACGGCCATCCACACCTATGGTTCGCTCATTTTTAGGGTGGTTTGGCGGAATCGGCGCAGAGCCTGGCGTAGATCTCTGTCGAGAAGTCCAACAAGGCGAGGATGCGCTGTTGCACCTCAGACAGAGGGGTCAGATGACG